>CAZQET010000155.1:0-22361 GCA_964591825.1 uncultured Conexibacteraceae bacterium | reverse complement strand
ACTGGCCCTGGTTCACCACCACCTCGTCGCCGGGCTTCCAACGGGTCACCCCCTCCCCCACCTTCCAGACGATCCCCGAGGCGTCCGAGCCGCCGATGTGGTGGCCCCACTCGGGGTGATCGCCGTAGCCGAAGACGGAGACGGGTTTTCCGCGCGCCGCCCAGACTCCGTTGAAGTTGACGCCGGCCGCCATCACCCGCAGGATCACCTCGAACGGGCCCGGCTCGGGTACCTCGATCTGCTCCATCTGGAAGGCCTCGGCGGGTTCGCCCTCGCGCTCGGGGCGAACCACCCAGGCCGCCATCATCGCCGGCAGCTCGCCGAGCTCGACGTCCAACTTCGCCACATCCCTCGTCTCAACAGTCATATTCCCCTCCTATGCAGCCCGGATCGCTCCGGGACCGTCGACGTTGCGTCCCTCCTCCTCGGGGAGGCGACCCGACAAGGGCCACGATCCTGCCGAGGTGCCTGTTCACCCGCACGATCACGCCGGCTTTCGCGCCAGCAGGAACTGCCCCCGGCCGATTACGCGCTGCTCGATGTCGACAAGCCCGCGCGCCTGCATCGCGCTCGTCAGCTCGTCGCGACCGAAGAACCAGACGCCCCTGCGCACCCGGCTCGCCTGTCGCCGGGGCCGGATCGTGGCGCCGAGGAAGAGCCGCCCTCCCGGGACGAGGACGCGGATCATCTCGTTCAGGGCCGCGATCGGGTCCCTGACCATGTGGATGACGCCGACGCAGGAAGCGGCGTCGAAGCTCTCGTCCTCGAAGGGCAGGGCACAGGCATCGCCGATGGCGTAAGCGAGGTTCTCGGCGCCGCCGCGCTTTGCCGCCGCCGCGACCAGCGCCCGCGAGGCGTCGATTCCGATCACCAGACCCGTTTGCGAGGCGGCCGCGAGGTGACGCGTGTAGTTGCCGGGCCCACAGCCGACGTCGATCACGCGCTCCCCCTCCTGGACGCCGAGCATCCCGAGGCTGAGCTCCCGCTCCCGGCGCGCTCGCGGCCCGGTGAGGCCGAGGAAGGCGCGCGAGACGATCGGGCGCCAGAAACGCTCGTAGATCGACGGGAACAGCTTTCTGTCGAAGACCCGATGGCTCTCGTGCGCCCATCCGGCTTCGGCACCGTCGAGCAGGTCGACGTACCCGTCGCGCACCGCGGGCGGGCCGCCGTCACCCGACCTCAACATCCCGGTCAGCTCTTCGGTCTCTCTCACCACGCCTCTCCCTTTGGTTCGTCGCCCGGATGCGGTCCCTGGGCTCATTTGTCCGTCGTCACCGCCAACTCGGCGAGCGCCTCCGCAATCGCTCGCGCGGTGGTGTCCGCGTGCTCGTCCATCAGCGCGAAGTGATCGCCCGGCACCGTCAGGGTGCGGTCGCAGGGCCCGGCGTCCTCCCACTCGCGCGCCGGACCGCCGCGCGCGGGTTCGCCGCGCTCCCCCGCCTCGACGACCACGGTCGGGAACGAGCCGGTAGCCGGTCGCCAATCGGCGAAGAGGGTGCCGTAGCGGGCCATCGCCGTCAGCCGGGCCTCGAGCATCGCCGGGCTCCCGCGACCGGCCTCATGGGCGCCGCGCAGCACGAGCGGCAGCAGCGGCCGCAGCTCGGTTGACCGGGGCAGGTAGGTGTCGAGCAGAATCGCCGCCGCCGGAGGGGCGCCGGCCTCGTCGAGGTGGGAGGCCAGCGCCTGGGCGACCCAGCCGCCGGAGGAGTGGCCGACCAGGACGCAAGGACGCTCCACGCCTTCGGCCTCGATCGCCTGCGCGTAGGCGCGCACGAGGGCGTCGACGCTCATCGGCAGCGGTTCGCCCTCGGCGAAGCCCGGAAGCGGGACGCTGATCGCGCTGAACCGCTCGGCAAGCGATCGCGCCAGCTTCACGTATTCGTAGGGCCCTGCGGTGGCGCCAACCGAGGGAAGAAGCACGACGGTGGTCGAATCCGGACCATCCGCCAACCATGCTCCGCGGGGGAGCTGGTGCAGGTGCCCCGGATCGTCGAAGCCGGGGCGGCGATCAGCGGCCAGGGAGAGCGCCTCCATGCAGGCGTCGAGGGCGGCGGCGTCGCCGCGCTCGGCCTCGTCAAGGGCGCGACCGAGCAAGTCGACCAGGCCGGTGCCATCGGTACCGGTGGCCCCGCGGTCCTCGTTCGCGGCGGGCGTGCCCGAGTCGGCGTCCTGCAGCTGTCCGAGCAGGTAGGTGGCGATTCCGTCCGGGGTCGGGTCCTCGCTCAGAGCCAGGATCGGGATCGGCAGGCCGGTGGTCGTCGCCAGCTCGTTGCGGAGCTCGACCGCACCGAGGGAGTCGAAGCCCATCTCCTGCAGCAGTCGGTCGGGGCTCACCTCCTCCGCGGAGGAGTAGCCGAGGACGGCGGCGATGCACTCCCGAACGAGGTCGGTGACGACGCTCCGGCGCTGGCCCTCGGGGACGCCGGCGAGGCGCTCCCGCAGCGAGACGCCTGCCACCGGCCCGGCCGCCGGCTCGGCCACGAGACCCCTCAGCGCCGGTGCCAGGGTGCCGCTCGCCGCCTGGACGCGCAGGGCGGCGACGTCGAAGCCGACCGGCACCAGTTGTGGCGCGCCGCTTTCGCGCGCCAGGTCAAACATCTCGAGCCCCAGCTCGGCGGACATCGGCGCGACTCCGAGCCGCTTCAGTCGGGCGAGGTCAGCCTGGCCAAGGCCGGCGTCGCCGAGCCCAGCGAGCAGATCGGCTTCGAGCAGGCAACCTCCCCAGTCCAGGGAAGTGCTTACAAGCCCGACGGCGTGGCGGTGGGCGGCAAGCGCGTCAAGGAAGACGTTGGCGGCTGCGTAGCTGGCTTTCGCAACCGCGCCGAGCACGCCGACGCCGGAGGCGAAGAGGACGAACTGGGATAGCTCCGTGTCTCGCGTCAACTCGTGCAGGTTCCAGGCGCCGTCGATCTTCGGGCGCATCACCGCTTCGAGCCGCTCGCCGTCGAGGGAGGCGAGCACCCCGTTGTCGAAGGCGGCGGCGGCGTGGACAACGGCCCCGAGCGGGTGCTCGGCCGGGATCGCGTCCAGTGCCTCCCGCAGACGGTCGCGATCGGCGACGTCGCAGGCGAGAACGGAGACCTCGGCCCCGAGCTCGTGCAGGTCCCGTTCGATCTCGCCCGCACTCGACGCCTCGAGGCCGGGGTGGTTGAGCAGCAGCAGGTGGCGGGCACCGTGGCGCTCGACCAGGTGGCGCGCGACGACCGCCCCGATGGCGCCGATGCCATCGCTGATGAGGACGGTCGTCTCGGGGTCGATCGGGCCCTTCTGGTGCTCGCCGGACGCAGGCGACACGGGAGTCAGTCTCGGCATCAGCGGTCGGCCGGCGCGGAGCGCCAGCTGGGGCTCCTCGACGGTCAGCGCGAGGGCGGCGGGAAGCGCCTCCCGCGAGGCCTCGTCGCCGTCGAGGTCGATCGCCGCAAAGCGCCCGGGGTGCTCCTGGTGGGCGGCGCGCAGCATGCCCCAGAGCGGGGCCGTGACCAGGTCGACGTCCTCGCCCTCGACCGCCGCGACAGCCCCCTCCGTGAGCACCACCAGACGGGCTGCCTGCAGGGCCTCGGCACCCGCCCACGCCTGCAACAGCTCGAGCGCGCGGCGACAGGTGGCGCGGGCGGCGACCGCGACATCGCCGCCTCGACCGGCGCGCCGGTCGAGGTCGACGAGGACGACGTCGGGGACATCACCTCCGGCGCATGCATCGACGAGAGCAGCGAGGTCTGGATAGCGCCTTGCCTCGATGCCGGTTGTGCCCGCATCGCCGAGGATCGCGACCACGGGCGGCAGCGCTGCGGCCTGCCGCTCGGGGACCCGCAGCCAGTCGAGGCGGTGCAGCCAGCGACGCAGGCGCGCTGCCTCCAGTTGCGCGGGCGGGATCGGCACCGGCAGCGCCGACTCCACCTCGAGCACCGGGTCGCCCTCCGGGTCGAAGGCGCTCAGCCGGATGCCACCGGACGCGCGCTCGACGCGCAGCCGCAGGGCGGCCCGGCCCGCCGCGTGCAGGCGAACGCCGGTCCACTCGAGCGGCTGCGAAGGTGCCTCCGCCCCACCCTCCCAGAGCTCCTCGCCCCGCGCGATCGCGATCTGGGCCGCGCAGTCGAGCAGCGCCGGGTGGATCCCGTAGCCGGCCGCCGAGGCGGCCCGGTCGTCCGGCAGCTCCAACTCGGCGACCAGCGAGGAGCCCTCACGCCAGAGCCGCCGCAGAGCGCGGAAACCGGGGGCGTGATGGAGGCCGGCCCGCTCGAGCTCGTCGTAGAGGGCCTCGACGTCGACGGTCTCGGCTTCCGCCGGTGGCCAGGTGCCGACGTTGGAAGAGGCGGGCGGCTCGGTCGTGGCGATTAGGCGCCCCTCGGCGTGCAACGTCCAGCTCCGCGCCCCGTCGTCGCCGGCGGGCTCCGGCCTGGAGTACATCTGGAGGCGGCGCTCGCCGTCGTCTCCGGCCGGCCGGACCATGACGCGCAGTTGCACGGACTCCTCGCCGACGAGCTCGAGCGGCTCGCGTACTCCGAGCTCGGCGACCCCACCGCCGCCGAGCTCGGCGGCGACCGCCAGCCCCAGCTCGACGAAGGCCGAAGGCGGCAGCGAGGCGGCAGCGAGGACCCGCCGTTCCGCCAGCCACGGGTGCGTCGCGGCCGACAACCTGCCCGTGAACGTCCACTCGCCTTCAGGTCCCTCAACCGCCGCCCCGAGGAGCGGGTGCCCGGCGCTCTCGAGCCCTGCCGAGGCGACGTCTCCGGCGCTGGATTCCGACGCCCCGTCGGGCCAGTAGCGCCGGCGCTGGAAGGGGTAGGTCGGCAGCCTCACGACCTTGGCGCCGCTGTCGAAGCAGCCGCTCCAGTCGACATCGAGTCCGGCGACGTGCGCTTCGGCGAGCGAGCGGGCGAAGCGATCGCCACCGCCGTCGTTGCGGCGCAGGCTGCCGATCGCCGTCACCGAATCGGGCTCGCCGGTCGCCGCCCCGGCGGTCGCCCGCACCGCGAGCGCCAGCACCGGATGGGGACTGACCTCGACGAAGGCACCGCACCCGTCGCCGATCAGGCCACGAACCACCGGCTCGAAGCGGACCGTGCGGCGCATGTTTTCGTACCAGTACTCGGGACCGAGCTCGGCCGTGTCGAGCACGGCGCCGGTCACCGTCGAATGGAAGGGAACCCCACCGGAGCGAGGCCGGATCCCAGCCAGTTCGGAGAGCATGCGCTTGCGCAGGCGATCGACCTGGCGCGAGTGCGAGGCGACGATCGCCCCGGAGATCTTCTTCGCGTCGACTTCCTCGGCTGCGCAGCGCTCGACGAAGCCGTCGATCGCCTCGACCTCGCCGCTGAGAACCGTGGCGGCGGGGCCGTTCAGAGCCGCCACGTCGATCCGCTCCCCCCACGGCTCGAGCAGCGGCTCGAGCGCCTCGATGCCAAGCGGGACCGCAGCCATCGCCCCGCCCCCGGCGATCTCGCGCAGCGCTCTGGTCCGCACCACCGCCACGAGGGCGGCGTCCTCGAGCGAGAGGCCACCAGCGACACAGGCCGCCACGACCTCGCCCTGAGAGTGCCCAACCAGCGCCGAGGGCTCGACCCCGAAGGAGCGCCAGAGCTCGGTCAGGGCGACCATCGTCGCGAACAGGCTCATCGGTCCCGCCTCGGCAGGCGCGGTCACGTCGGCGGCGTCCTCGCAGCGCAGGAACTCGGCCAGTGACCACTCGAAGTGCGGTTCGATCGCCTCGACGCACTCGTCGAGCCTCGCGGCGAAAAGGGGTGAGGCCTCGCGCAGGGCAAGCGTCATCCCGAGCCAGAGCGAACCGAACCCCGGGTAGACGAAGGCGCAGCGCTCGAGCGGGCGGGCGAGGCCGATCACCAGGCGCCGGTCGTCGGTGCCCCGAGCGAGCGCCGAGAGTCCGCCGCGCAGCTCCGCGGCGGCGTCGCCGAGAACGACCGTCCGCCGCTCGAAGCTCGCCCTCGTGGTCACAAGCGAGTGGCCGACGTCGGATGCGTCCAGCCCGCTGTCCTCCATGCGCATCCGCAAGCGTGCCGCCGACTCGCGCAGCGCCGCCGGCGTACGCGCCGAGAGGACCAGCGGGACCGCGCCCGAGAGACTCCGCAGGGGGTGGCCATCGTCGTCCTCAGGCTTGCGGTCGCGCGACGGCGGCTCCTCGAGGATCAGATGCGCGTTAGTGCCGCTCATCCCGAACGAGGACACCCCCGCGCGCCGGCGCCGCTCCCCGACAGGCCAGGTGACCGGCTCCCTGAGCAGCTCGATCCGGCCCGCCGACCACTCGACCCTGGTGGAGGGTTCGCGCACATGCAGCGTCCTCGGCAGCACGCCCTCGCGCATCGCCAACACCATCTTGATCACGCCACCGATCCCGGCTGCCGCCGCGGTGTGGCCGAGGTTGGACTTGAGCGAGCCCAGCCAGAGCGGCCCGTCGCGGTTCTCGCCGTAGGTGGCGAGGAGGGCGCCGGCCTCGATCGGATCGCCAAGCGGGGTGCCGGTGCCGTGGGCCTCGACCACGTCGACCTCGCCCGGCTCAAGGCCGGCGTTGGCCAGGGCCTGGCGAATCACCCGTTCCTGGGCGGGCCCGTTTGGGGCGATGAGGCCGTTGGAGGCGCCGTCCTGGTTGAGGGCCGAGCCGCGGACCGTGGCCAGCACTGGGTGGCCGTTGCGCTCGGCATCGGAAAGGCGCTCGACGAGGACAACGCCGACGCCCTCCGAGAAGGCGGTGCCGTCGGCGCTCTCGTCGAAGGCCTTGCAGCGGCCGTCGGCGGCGAGACCCTCGGCGAGGTCGACGAAGCCATCCGGGTTGGCGATCACACAGGCGCCGCCGGCGAGCGCCAGCGAGCTTTCTCCCGCCTGCAACGAGCGGCAGGCGAGGTGGAGGGCAACGAGCGAGGAGGAGCAGGCGGTGTCTACTGTCACCGCCGGCCCCTGTAGGCCGAAGGTGTAGGAGAGCCGACCGGCGAGGACGCTGGCCGAGTTCCCGGCGATGATCGAGCCGCTGCCCCCCGGCGCGAGCCTGGCGAGCCTGAAGGCGTATTCGCCGGCGCTACCTCCGGCGAACACACCCGTCTCGGAACCGCGCAGCCCGTGCGGGTCGATACCGGCATGCTCGAACGCCTCCCAGGCGGTTTCCAGCAGCAGGCGCTGCTGCGGGTCGATGCCCAGAGCTTCGCGCGGGGCGATGCCGAAGAAGGCCGGGTCGAATCCGGCGACGTCGTCGAGGAAGCCGGCGTTGCGCTGCGGCATGGCGCCGCTCCCGTTCAAGCCGAGGACGCGGTCGTGCTCCCAGCCGCGGTCGGTGGGGAACCCGCCGATTGCGTCCACCCCCTTGGCGAGTAGCTGCCAGAGCTCCTCGGGCGAGTTGGCGCCGCCGGGGTAGCGGCAGGCCATGCCGACGATCGCGATCGGCTCGTCGCCACCGGTCGCCTGGCGGCGCACCACGGTCCCTCCGGACGGCGACCCTTCGATCCGCTCGAGCAGGTGCGCGGCCAGGGCCGCCGCCGAAGGATGGTCGAAGACGACCGTGGGTGCCAGGCGCAGGCCGGTGGCGGTGGCGAGGCGGTTGCGCAGCTCGACGGCGCCAACCGAGTCGAGGCCAAGGTCACGGAAGGCCTTGCCGGGATCCACCTCGGCTGCGGAGTCGTGCCCGAGCACGGTGGCAGCGTGCGCGCGCACCTGGTCGAGCAGCATCCCCTGCCGCTCCTGGGGGGGCGCCGTCGCCAGCCGGGCGGCAAGGGCGCCTAAGGCCTCGGCACGGGGAGTGCTGCTCCCCGACACGATGCCGGCGAGGACCCGGGGCAGAGTACCCGCCTCGGCCCGACGCCGGAGCGCGTCGCGGTCGAGGTCGAGCAAGGCGAGCGAGGGCTCGGCGAGCAAGCAGGCGCGGTCGAGGGCCGCGAGCTCGCGCCCGGCGTCCGCGCCCGCGTCGGCGTCCCAGGCCAGCGCGGTCGCGGTGAGGCCGGCGCTGCGGCGATGCGCGGCGAGCGCGTCGAGGAAGGCGTTGGCGGCGGCCGAGCACGCGCGGCCGGCACCGCCGAGCAGATCGGCCGAAGAGGAGAGGAGCAGGAAGCGCGAGAGCTCGAGTCCCGCGGTTGCCTCGTGCAGGTTCCAGGCGCCCTCGGCCCCGGTGCGCATCGCGCGCTCGAGGCGCTCGCGGTCGCTGGAGGCGAGGACGCCGTCCTCGCGGGCGCTGAGCGAGTAGACGACCTCGCCGAGCGGGTGGCGCGCGGGCAGCGAGTCGAGCAGTTCCCGCAGTTGCCCGCGGTCGGACGGGTCGCAGGCGGCCAGCACCACCTCGGCGCCGAGGTCCTCGAGCTCCGTCTTCAACTCGTCGCGGCGCTGCTCTTCGCCGGCGGGGCCGGCGAGCAGCAACCGCCGGCAGCCCTGCGCCGCGACCAGATGGCGGGCAACGATCGCGCTCCGCTCCTCGCCGTCGCCGATCAGGAGCACCGTCGTCCCGGTGTCGATCGGCTCGGCCACCGTCTCCCGCTCACCCTCAGCGGAGGCACGAGCCAGGCGCGGGACGAGCAACTCGCCTTCGCGGATCGCGAGCTGGGGCTCGGTGCCGCTGAGGTCGAGGGCGGCCGGCAGCGCGCGGCGGGAGGCCTCGTTGCCGTCAACGTCGATCACGGCGAAGGCACCGGGATGCTCGACCTGGGCGCAGCGGAGCAAACCCCAGGCGGGCGCCGCACCCGGCTCCGGGCTCTCGCCCTCTCCGGCGACAATCGCCCCACGGGTGAGGCAGACGAGCCGGGAGCTCGCCAGTGGCTCGGCGGAAATCCAGAGCCGGGCGAGGTCAAGCGCCGCGCCGGCCATTTCCTCCGCGGCGCGCGGTGGGTCGACGGCCCGGGCATGCGACGAGAGATCGACGGCGACGATCCCGGGAGCCTCCGTGCCGGCAGAGAGGGCGCCGACCAGGGCGTCGAGGTCCTCATACTCCTCCCCCTCGAGCTCGGCGACCTCACCGCCGCCGAGCCGCGTCACCGGCACGCCGGGGTACCCCTCCCCGGGGGCGGCGTGCCACTCGAGTCGATAGAGCGGGCGCGGCCCGCCGCCCTCGAGCGCGGCACGGTCGAAGCCACGCGCCGCCACCGAATCGACGGTAAGGACCGCGGCGCCTGACTCCTCGAGAGCGAGGATGCCGACTCCCTCCTCCCCACTCTCTGCGGGACGGATGCCGATCCGCAGGCTCGCCGCGCCCGCCGCCCGCAGGCTCACCTTCCTCCAGACCGCGAGCTGCGCGAGCGAGCCCGGCTCGGCGGCTTTCTCCAACACCGGTTGGAGCGCCGCCTCGAGCAGGTCCGGGTGGATCGTGAAGGCCTCCGCGTCGCCTGCCCGCTCCTCGGAAAGTGCGACCTCGACGAGCTCGCCGCCGACCTGCGCGGGGGACTCACCCGGGGACGCGAGCTCAGGCGCGAGGATGCCCTCGGCGTGGGCCGTCCACTCCTCGGAGTCCTCGCCCGCCGTCCGCTCGGGACGGGAGAAGATCGTGACCTCGCGCCGCCCTTCCTCGCCGGGGCCGCTGACCGCGACCTGGATCGCGACCGCGCCCTGCCGGGGCACCAGCAGCGGCGCCTTCAGGGTCAGCTCCTCGACCGCCGGGCAGCCGGCCCGCGCGCCCGCGGCCAGCGCCAGCTCGAGGAACGTCGCGCCGGGCAGGAGCGCCGTCCCGTCGACCGCGCGCTCCGCCAGCCATGCGTGGGCGGCCGGAGCGATGCGCCCGCTGAGGGTGAGGGCACCGCTGGCCGCGTCCTCGATCGTGGCGCCGAGCAACGGGTGCTCGGCGGCGGCGAGGCCGAGCGCCGAAGCGTCGCCGGAGCCGCCCGCAGGGGCACGCCAGTAGCGCCGGCGCTGGAAGGGGTAGGTGGGCAGCGAGACAGTCCTCGCCCCCGTGCCCTCGAAGAAGCG
The DNA here is from genome assembly GCA_964591825.1 of uncultured Conexibacteraceae bacterium. Lineage (GTDB taxonomy): Bacteria > Actinomycetota > Thermoleophilia > Solirubrobacterales > 70-9 > VRUE01. The sequence goes on along the minus strand of CAZQET010000155.1, from coordinate 12,473 downwards.
CCGCCAGTCGACCTCGACTCCGGCGGCGTGGGCCTCGGCGAGCGAGAGACAGAAGCGCTCGGGTCCCCCTTCGTCGCGGCGCAAGGTCGAGAGCACGACGGCCTCGGCCGGGTCGTCGAGGGCACTCGCAATCGTTTCCTCGACGCCAAGGGAGAGCACCGGATGGGGGCCGATCTCGAGGAAGGAGCGGCGGCCGCGATCGAGCAGCGAGCGCAGGGCCGGCTCCAGGAGCACCGTCCGGCGCAGGTTGCGGTACCAGTAGGAGGCGTTGAGGGCGCCGGTGTCGAGGACCTCCCCCGTCACCGTCGAGTGGAAGGAAACCTCCGCCGGGCGGGGCTCGATCGGGGCGAAGGCGGCAAGCAGCTCCTCCTCCAACTCGTCGATCTGGGCCGAATGGGCGGCGTAGTCAACGGCAACCTCGCGGGTGCGAACGCCCTCCGTGGCGAGCGCGTCGCCGAGCTCGGCGAGCGCGCCCGGCTCGCCGGAGAGAACGAGCGAGGCGGGGCCGTTGACCGCGGCGATCGAGAGTCGCGTTCCATAGGGCTCGAGGCGAGCCTCCGCCTGCTCGCGGTTGAGCGCGACCGAGAGCATCCCTCCCTTGCCCGCGAGCCTGGTCATCGCCGTGGCGCGCAGGGCGATGACGCGGGCCGCATCGGACAGCGAGAGGGCGCCGGCGAGGTGGGCGGCGGCGATCTCCCCCTGAGAGTGGCCGAGCACGGCCGCCGGCCTGACGCCGGCTTCTTCCCAGAGCCGCGCCAGCGAGACCATCACCGCGAAGAGCGCCGGCTGGACGACGTCGAGACGCTCCAACCAGGCGCCACTCTCTTCGCGCAGGACCCCGCTCAGCGACCACTCGACGAAAGGCGAGAGCGCCTCCTCGCACGCCATCATGTGGCTCGCGAAGGCCGGCGAGGCCTCGAGCAGGGACAGGGCCATCCTGACGTGCTGGGCCCCCTGCCCGGCGAAGAGGAAGACTGGCCGCCCCGCCGTCCGCGCGCGCCCGGCGACGAGCCCGGCCGCCGGCGCACTGGCGCCCAGCGCCTCGAGTCCCCGCGAAAGCTCCTCGCTTCCCTCGCCGACCACGACCGCCCTGTGCTCGAAGCCCGGGCGGGAGGTGGCGAGGGAGTAGGCGAGATCGCAGGGGTCGAGCTCCGGATCGGAGCGCAGGTGAGCGCCGAGCCGGTCGGCCTGCTCGCACAGGGCCTCCTCCGATTTGGCCGAGAGCACGAAGGGCAGGGCGCCGGCCAGGAGCGCGGACCTGGGCTCGGCGCCGCCCTCCTCGCCCGCCGGCGGCGCCTCGCGGCCGGTGTCCGCCGGCTCCGGCGCTTCCTCGAGGATCAGGTGGGCGTTGGTGCCGGAGATGCCGAAGGAGGAGACCGCCGCCCGGCGCGGGTGGCCGTTCGGCGCCCACTCGACCGGTTCGGAGAGCAACTCGACACTGCCCGCCTCCCAGTCGATTCTGGAGCTGGGAGTCTCGATGTGAAGCGTCTTCGGTAGAAGACGCTCGCGCAGCGCCATCACCATCTTGATCACCCCGGCCACCCCCGCGGCCGCCTGGGCGTGCCCGATGTTCGACTTGATCGAGCCGAGCCTGAGCGGCTCCTCCCTGCCTTGGCCGTAGGTGGCGAGCAGGGCGCCGGCCTCGATCGGGTCGCCGAGCGGCGTGCCGGTGCCGTGCGCCTCGACCGCGTCGACCTCGCCCGGCTCCAGCCCGGCGACGGCGAGCGCCTGGCGGATCACCCGCTCCTGGGAGGGGCCGTTGGGGGCGGTGAGCCCGGCCGAGGCGCCGTCCTGGTTGACCGCCGAGCCGCGGATCGTGGCCAGCACCGGGTGGCCCTCGCGCCGGGCGTCGGAGAGCCGCTCAAGCACGAGCATGCCGACGCCCTCCGAGCAGCCGAGGCCATCGGCACCCTCACCGAAGGACTTACTGCGCCCGTCGGGCGCGAGCGCTCGCTGGCGGCTGAACTCGACGAAGGCCGCGGGCGTCGAGATCACCGTGACACCGCCGGCCAGGGCCAGCGAGCACTCGCGCGAGCGCAGCGCCTGCGCCGCCAGGTGCATCGCAACCAACGAGGACGAGCAGGCCGTGTCGATCGTCAGCGCCGGGCCCTGGAAGCCGAGCGTGTAGGAGATCCGGCCGGAGGTGAGGGCGGAGCTCATCGCCGCGTACTCGTCGTAGTCCTGGAACATCGAGCCGGCGAAGACACCGGCCTGGCTCCCGTGCAGCGAGCCGGGCTCGATCCCGGCGCCTTCGAGCGCCTCCCAGCACGCTTCGAGCAGCAAGCGCTGCTGGGGATCGGTGACCAGCGCCTCACGCGGGCTGATGCCGAAGAAGCCGGCGTCGAAGTCAGCCGCGTCGGCGAGGAAGCCGCCGCTGCGCGTGTAGGTCCTGCCGGGCTGGGGCTCGGGATCGTAGATGCGATCGACTTCCCAGCCGCGATCGGTGGGGAAATCGCCGATCGCGTCGCCGCCTTCGCGCAGCAGGGCCCAGAGGTCCGCGGGCGAGCTCACCCCGCCGGGGAAGCGGCACGCCATGCCGACGATCGCGATCGGCTCGCTCGCGGCCTCGCGCAGGCTGCGGTTCTGCCGGCGCAGCCGCTCGGCTTCCTTCGAGGAGGCGCGCAGGGCGGCCGCGAGCTTGTCGGCGGGAGCGTTCACGCGACCCCCTCCTCCTCCACGACCTCGCGGCCCAGCGTCTGCTCGACCAGCTCATCGATGTCCATCGAGTCGATCTCCTCGATCGACTCGCCGTCGGGCGCCACCTCCCCGGCGAGCCCGGCGACTTCCCGCAGCGGCCCGAGCAGCCCGGCCTCGCGCAGACTCGCGATCGGGACCCGGGCGAGCGCCTCCCGCAGCTCCATTTCGCCCGGCTCAGCGCCCACCTCCGCCGTCCCCGGATCAACCTGGGCCAACAGGTACCCGCCCAGCGCCGCCGGCGTCGGGTAGTCGAAGACCAGGGTCGGCGACAGGCGTAGGCCGGTGGCGGCGGCGAGGCGGTTGCGTAGCTCGACCGCGCCAAGCGAGTCGAAGCCGAGCTCCTGGAAGGGGCGGTCGGGCTCGACTTCGGCGGCGGACTGGTGCCCGAGGACGGTGGCGGCGTGGGAGCGAACCAGCTCGACCGCCACCGCCTCGCGCTCGGCCTCCGGGACCCCGGCGAGCCGCTTCGCCAGCGAGTCGGTCTCGCGCCGGGCGGGAGCGGGCACGATTCCCCGCAGCAGCGCCGACATCGTGCCCTCGCCGGCGCGGGCGCGCAGGGCGCGGCGATTCAGCTCGAGCGGGGCGAGCAGAGGCTCCTCGCCGGCGCGGGCTACGTCGAAGAGGTCGAGGATCTGCGCAGGGGGCATCGGCACGAAGCCGAGCCGGCTGAGCCGGGCCAGGTCGGCCTCGCTCAGCTGGGCCGTGAGCTCGCTGCCGGGATCGCCGAGGCCGCCCCAGGCAAGCGCCGTGGCGGGCAGGCCCTCGGCGTGGCGGGCCTGGGCGAGAGCGTCGAGGAAGGTGTTGGCGGCGGCGTAGTTGGCCTGAGCGGAGCCTCCGAGCAGACCGCTCACCGAGGAGAAGAGCAGGAACTGGGAGAGGTCCAGCTCCCGGGTCAGCTCGTGCAGGTGCCAGGCGGCCTCGGCCTTCGGGGCGAAGACCCGCCCCAGGCGCTCGCGGTCGAGCGACTCCAGGACGCCGTCGTCGAGCACGGCGGCCGAGTGGACGACGGCGCCGAGCGGGTGCTCGCGATCGATCGAGTCGATCAGCTCGGCGAGCTGGGAGCGATCGGAGACGTCGCAGGCGGCGATGGTGACGCTGGCGCCGAGCTCTTCGAGCTCCCCCCTCAGCTCCTGCGCGCCGGGGGCCTCGGGGCCACGGCGAGAGACGAGCAGGAGATGACGGGCGCCATGCTCGGCCGCCAGGTGGCCGGCGACGAGGGCGCCGAGGCCGCTGGTGCCGCCGCTGATCAAGACCGTGCTCTCGGGGTCGATCGGGGCCGCCCCGCCCTCTCCACCCTCCGAGCGCGGCTCGGCGCGGATCAGGCGCGGAACGAGCATCCTGCCCTCGCGCAGGGCGAGCTGCGGCTCCTCCTCCTGGGCGAGGGCGGCAGGGAGGGCGGCCTGCGAAGCCTCGGAGGCGTCGGTGTCGATGAGCAGAAAGCGGCCCGGGTGCTCGGACTGGGCCGAGCGCACCAGTCCCCAGAGCGCGGCCTGCGCGGGGTCGGGGGACTCCCCCTCGCAAGTGGAGACGGCGCCCCGGGTTAGGATCGCCAGGCGGGCGGCGGAATCGGAGTCCGCGGCAAGCTGCGACTGAATGCGCTCCAGGGCCGTGCCCATCAGCCGCCTTGCCGTGGCGAGAGCCTCCTCATCCGGCTCGCTCGCGAGCTCCAAGGGCTCGGCCAGTGAGACCTCCCCAGCAAGGCCGAGCTCGGCCTCCGACCACTCGACGCGGTAGAGGGGGAGCCTGCCCGAGGCGGCGCTGAGCTGAGCGGGGTCGACCGGGCGCAGCGCCACTGAGCCGATGCTGGCCACCGGCGCACCGGCGCCGTCGTAGGCATCGAGGGAGCCGGCCTGCAGGGAGACGCACACACGCAACGCGGCGGCGCCGGGTGCGTACAACCGCACGTCCTGCCAGGCGAAGGGCAGCGCCGGCTCGGCCTCGCCCCCCCGCTCGGCGAGGACGAGACCGAGACCGGCGTGGGCTGCGGAGTCGAGCAGCGCCGGGTGCAGGCCGAAGCGCTGCGCGTCGGCGAGCTGATCTTCGCCAAGCGCGAGCTCGGCATAGACGTCGCCGCCCCGGCTCCAGGCCGCGACCACGCCCTGGAAGGCGGGGCCGTACTCGAAGCCGGTGTCGGCGATGCGGTCATAGAGGTCCTCGACGGCGAGCGGCTCGGCTCCCGGCGGCGGCCAGGCGCCGAGCGGCTCGGGGGCTTCAACGGGTCCGACGGAGAGAACGCCGCGCGCGTGGCAGGTCCAATCCGCCTCCCCTCCCTGCTCGCCGCCGGGCTCGGGTCGGGAGTGGATCGAGAGCTGCCGCCCGCCGCCCTCTGCCGGAGCCCCGACGGAGACCTGCAGCTGCACGGCGCCGCGCTCGGGCAGGACGAGCGGCGCCTGCAGCGTCAGCTCCTCGAGCCGCTCGCAGTCGGCCTCGCGCCCGGCGCGCAGAGCGAGGTCGACGAAGGCGCTGCCGGGCAGGAGCGCGGTGCCGGCAAGGGCGTGATCGCCAAGCCACGGCTGGGTCTGCAGGGAGACCCGACCGGTGAGTAGCAGCTCACCGGAGCCGGCGACGTTGAGGACCGCGCCAAGCAGTGGATGGTCGGGCGAGTCCTGGCCCGCCGCCGCCAGATCCGCGGCGCCGCCCGTCGCCGGGTCGAGCCAGTAGCGCCGACGCTGGAAGGGATAGGTGGGCAGCCGCACCGTCCTCGCACCGGAGTCGGCGAAGAAGCGCTGCCAGTCGATCGCGGCACCGGCGGCAAAGGCACGGCCGAGGGCGAGGCTCAGCGAGCGCGGCTCCTGCTCGCCCTCGCGCAGGAGAGGGATCAGCGTCGCCTCCTCCTCGGGAGCCTCGGCCTCAAGGCATTCGGCGGCCACGCCGCTGAGCACGGGAAGCGGTCCGACCTCGAGGTAGATCCCCGCTCCCAGTGAGCGCAGCCCCGAGACGGCGGCGCCGAAGCGCACCGGGCGCCGTGCCTGCTCGACCCAGTAGGCGGGGTCGGTTGCCTGCTCGGGGGTGAGCTGCTCACCGCTCAGGCTGGAGACGATCGGGATCCGGGGCTCGCTGTAGTCAAGGCCCGCGGCGACCTCGGCCAGGGGTTCGAGCATCGGCTCGATCAGGGGCGAGTGGAAGGCGTGGGAGACGGCGAGCCGGCTGGTCCTCCTGCCCTGCTCGGCAAAGCCGGCGGCCAGCTCCTCGACGAGCGCCTCCTCGCCGGAGAGGACGATCGAGGAGGGGCCGTTGACGGCGGCGATCCCCGCCGCGCCCTCGTGTCCGGCGAGCGCCTCGGTGGCCTCCTCCTCGCTGGCCTGGACCGCGATCATCACCCCGCCCCGGGGCAGCTCTGACATCAGCCTGCCCCTCGCGGCGACCAGCTTGGTAGCGTCGGCAAGCGAGAGGACCCCGGCGAGGTGAGCCGCGGCGATTTCCCCGATCGAGTGGCCGGCGAGCAGCTGCGGGGCGAGGCCGCGGCTCTCAAGCAAGCGACAGAGGGCGACCTCAAACGCAAACAGCGCCGGCTGCGCGTAGGCGGTGTCATCGAGCAGCTCGGCGGCCCGCTCGTGACGGCCGAAGACGACCTGCGCCAGCGGCGCCTCCAGCTCCTCCTCGAAGAGCTCGGCGGCGGCGTCAAAGGCGGTGGCGTAGGCCGGGAAGGCAGCGTGGAGGCCGGCGCCCATCCCGACCCGCTGGGCGCCCTGGCCGACCAGCATGTAGGCGAGGCGGGTGCTGGTGGCGCCGGCGCTCAGCGCGTCGGGGGAGGGCGCCTCGGCGGCGATCGCATCGAGAGCGTCGAGCAGCTGCTCGCGTTCGCTCGCGATGGCGACGGCACGCCGTTTGAGCGCTGCCCGCGAGGTGGCGAGGGAGTAGGCGACGTCGGTCAGGTCGAGCTCGGGCCGCGCCCGCAGACGAGCGGCGAGGAGTCGCGCCCGCTGGGTCAGGGCGGCCTCCGAGCGGGCCGAGAGGACGAAGGGCAGCGGTGCGGCCGTCCCTTCCCATTGCGGGGCGCCGCCGTCGTCCGCATCGCCGGTCTCCGGCCCGACGCCGTCGGACTCCACCCCGCTCGGCGCTTCCTCGACGATCAGGTGGGCGTTGGTGCCGCTGGCGCCGAAGGAGGAGACGCCGGCCCGCCGCGGGCGGCCGTTCGGCTGCCACTCGACCGGCTCGGTCAGCAGCTCGACGCTGCCCGTCTCCCAATCGACGTTCGAGGAGGGGGCGTCGACGTGCAGCGTCTTCGGCAGGAGCCCCTCGCGCAGCGCCATCACCATCTTGATCACCCCGGCCACCCCCGCGGCCGCCTGGGCGTGCCCGATGTTCGACTTGACCGAGCCGAGCTTGAGCGGCTCCTCCCTGCCCTGGCCGTAGGTGGCGAGCAGGGCGCCGGCCTCGATCGGGTCGCCGAGCGGCGTGCCGGTGCCGTGCGCCTCGACCGCGTCGACGTCCTGAGAGGCGAGGCCGGCGTTGGCGAGCGCCTGGCGGATCACCTTCTCCTGGGCCGGGCCGTTGGGAGCGGTGAGGCCGTTAGAGGCGCCGTCCTGGTTGACCGCCGAGCCGCGGATCGTGGCCAGCACCCGGTGCCCGTTGCGCTCTGCGTCGGAGAGCCGCTCGAGCGCGAGCATGCCGACGCCCTCGGCGATGCCGACGCCGTCCGCCGCCTCGGCGAAGGCCTTGCTGCGCCCGTCAGGAGCCGCCGCCCGCTGGCGGCTGAAGAAGATCAGCATCCCCGGCGTCGAGAAGACGGTGACCCCGCCCGCCAGCGCCAGCGAACACTCGCCCCCCCGCAGCGCCTGCACCGCGAGGTGCGTCGCCACCAGCGAGGAGGAGCAGGCGGTGTCCACGGTCATCGTCGGGCCCTGGAGGCCGAGCGTGTAGGCGACGCGACCCGAGACGGCGGCGCCGCTCATGCCCGCCGCGATGCCGCGCTTGACGTCGCCGTAGTCCTGGTACATGACGCCGGTGAAGACCCCGGTCTCACTATCCACCAGCGAGGTGGGGTCGATCCCGGCGTCCTCCAGCGTCTCCCAGGAAGCTTCGAGCGCGAGCCGCTGCTGCGGGTCCATGCCGAGCGCCTCGGCCGGACCGATTCCGAAGAAATCCCGGTCGAAGCCGCCGGCTTCGTCGATGAAGCCGCCGCCGCGCGCGTAGAAGGTCCCCGGCACGTCGGGGTCGGGGTCGTAGAAGCGACCCGGGTCCCAGCCCCGGTCGGAGGGAAGCTCGCTGATCGCATCTCGGCCCTCGCTCAGGAGCCGCCAGAGCTCCTCGGGCGAGCTCGACCCGCCCGGGTAGCGGCAGGACATGCCGACGATCGCGATCGGCTCGTCGACCGCTCCGCGGGCTTGAACAGCGGCGGGGGCCGCCATCGGCGCAGCCGCGACCTCGGCCAACAGGTGGTCGGCGAGGCGGTTCACGGTCGGGTGATCGAAGGCGAGGGCAGGCGCCAGGCGCAGTCCCGTCGCCGCGTTCAAGCGGTTGCGCAGCTCAACCGCGGCGAGCGAGTCGAAGCCGAGGTCCTTGAAGGCGCGGTCCGGATCCACCGTCGAGCTCGAGCTGTGACCGAGGACCACAGCGGCCTGCCCGCGCACCAGGTCGCGCACGTAGGGCTGGCGCTCGGCCTCGGCCATCGAGGCGAGCCGCGCCCCGAGGGAGCCCTGCTCGACTGCCGCCGAGGCGGACGCCCGCAGCAGCCCGCGCAGCAGCGCCGGCGCCAGGCCCTGCCGAGCCTGCGCCCGTAGCGCCCCCGCATCGAAGGTGATCGGGACGAGCAGCGCCTCCTCGCGGGCGATCGCCGCATCGAAGAGCGCCAGCCCCTGCGCCGGCGCCATCGGGGCGGCGCTGAGGCGGGTGCGGATCTGCTGCGCAACCCGCGCGGCGTCGACGTCGTCCAGATTCGACAGGTCGCTCTGCTGCCACCACAACCCCCAGGCGAGCGAGGTGCCGGGCAGGCCTTCAGCTTGGCGACGGGCGGCGAGCCCGTCGAGGACGGCGTTGGCGGCGGCGTAGTTCGCCTGGGCAGCCCCACCCAGCAACCCGGCACCCGAGGAGAAGAGGACGAAGGCGGAGAGGTCGAGCTCCCGGGTGAGCTCGTGCAGGTGCCAGGCGGCGTCGGCCTTGGGTCGCATCACCCGCTCGACGCGTTTGGCGTCGAGGGCGTCGATCACCCCGTCGTCGAGGACCGCGGCGCAGTGGACCACCGCCCCCAGCGGTTGCTCGGCGGGCACCGAATCGAGCAGCCGTTCGAGCTGGGCGCGATCGGAGACGTCGCAGGCAACAATCCGCGCCTCGGCCCCGAGCCCGGCGAGCTCGGCTGCAAGCTCCTCCATGCCGGGCGCCTCGGGGCCGCGCCGGCTGACGAGCAGAAGGTGGCGAGCCCCGTGGCCCTCGGCCAGGTGGCGGGCGAGCAGGCGACCGATGCCCCCGGCAGCGCCGGTGATCAGGACGGTGGAGTCGGGATCGAGGGCGCGGTCGGGGCCCGGCTCGGGCCCGGGAGCGGTGCGGGCCAGGCGTGGGACCAGCCCCCTGCCCTCGCGCAGGGCCAGCTGCGGCTCATCCTCCAGCTCCAGGGCGCCCGCCAGCGCCTGCTCGGAGGCCGGTGAGCCGTCGCTGTCGATCAGCAGCAGCCGGCCGGGGTGCTCGGATTGGGCCGAGCGCGCCAGGCCCCAGGCGGCGGCGAGAGCCGGGTCGGGGCTCTCGCCCGCGGCGACGGCGACGGCGCCGCGAGTGAGGAGCGCCAAGCGCGCCTCGGGCTCCGCGGAGGCGAGCCACGACTGCAAGCGCTCCAGCGTCGACGTGGCCAGCGCGCGGGCGGCCGCGGCGCGGTCCTCGCCGGGCTCGGCGAGGAGCTCGAGCGTCTCGACCGCGGCAGCGGCCTCGCCGGCCGGCAGGGCCGCCTCCTGCCAATCGACCCGGTAGAGCGAACGCCGCGAGGAAGCGGCGCGCACCTGGACCGGATCGACGGGACGGCCGCGGACCGCGGCCACGCTGGCCAGCGGCTCACCACGCTCGTCGTAGGCGGCGAGGCCGCTCTCGAGCTCATTTGCCGTCGCCGAGACGCGGACCCGCAGCGCGGCCGCCCCTCGCAGCGCAACCCGAACTCCCTGCCAGGCGAAGGGGAGCATCGGCCCGGCTCCGTCGCCGGCTTCGTCCACGGCGTGTCCGATGGCGACGTGGAAGGCGGAGTCGAGCAGCGCCGGGTGAATCGCGAAGCGACCGGCCTGCTCGGCCTGCTCGGGAGCGAGCCGCACCTCGGCGAAGATCTCTTCGCCGGCTCGCCAGGCGGCGGTCACGCCCTGGAAGGCCGGGCCATAGTCAAAGCCCGCCTCGGCGATGCGATCGTAGAGAAGCTCGGTCTCAAGCGGCTCGGCCCCGGGCGGCGGCCAGGCTCCAAGCGGCTCGGGAAGCGGGGCGGGCTCGGCGAGCAGAACCCCGCTGGCGTTGCGGTTCCACTCCCCCGGCTCCTCGCCGAGCGCCGGCGTGGGGCGGGAGTGGATCGAGATCTCACGCTCGCTGCCCTCCTCGACGGATGCGGCGAGCGAGACCTGGACCTGCATCGCTCCCTGCTCGGGCAGGACCAGCGGCGACTGCAGGGTGAGGTCACCGAGCGTCTCGCATCCCGCCCGCTTGCCGGCCGCCAGCGCCATCTCGACGAAGGCGGTGCCGGGCAGGAGCGCGGTGCCGGCGAGCGAGTGATCGATCAACCACGGGTGGTCGGCGAGCGAGATCGTCCCGGTGAGCGTGAGGCCGTCGCTCTCCGGGTCCTCGATCACGGCGCCGAGCAGGGGATGCGCGGCCGCTGTCTGGCCAAGGTTGGCGGGGTCGCCGCCGCCCGTCCGGGAGGCGAGCCAGTAGTGCCGGCGCTGGAAGGGATAGGTGGGCAGGGGTACCTGCCTCGCCCCCGAGCCGGCGTAGAAGCGCTGCCAGTCGACCTCGACGCCGGCGGTGTGAGCGGCGGCGAGCGAGAGGAAGAAGCGCTCGGGCCCGCCGTCGTCCCGGCGCAGGGTCGCGAGCACGCTCACCTCGGTGGGATCCTCGAGCTCGTCCTCCACCGTCTCGCGAATCGGCAGGGTGAGGACGGGGTGCGGCGCGACCTCGATCAGGGTGCGATGGCCGCGCCGCAGTAGCTCGCGGAGGGTCGGTTCGAAGCGCACCGGCTCGCGCATGTTGCGGCACCAGTACTCAGGATCGAGCTCACGCGTGTCGAGCGGCTCCGCGACAACCGTCGAGTAGAAGGGGACCTCGGCCGAGCCCGGTGAGATCGAGGCGAGCGCCTCGATCAGCGGCTCGCACAGCGGCTCGACCTGGGCCGAGTGGGAGGCCGCCAGCGCACCGGGAATCAGCTTCGCCCGCACCTCGTCGCGGGCGCACTCGGCGAGCAGCTCTTCGATCGCCTCGGTCGGGCCGGAGGCGATGGTGGCACCCGGAGCGTTGACGGCGGCGATCTCGATCCGCCCCGACCAGGGCTCGATCCGGGCGGCTAGGTCTTCAGCGGCGAGCGCGACGGAGGCCATGCGGCCCTGGTTGGTGAGGCCGGCCAGCATCTTGCTGCGCACCGCCGAGACCATCGCGGCGTCGGCGAGGGAGAGGCCGCCGGCGACGCAGGCGGCGGCGAGCTCACCCTGCGAGTGCCCGATGACGGCGGCCGGCTCGACGCCCGAAGCCCGCCACAGCTCGGCGAGCGAGACCATCATCGCGAAGAGGACCGGGCCGATCACCTCGATGCGCTCCAACGAAGGGGCTCCCTCGGCACCGGCGAGAACCTCGGTCAGGGAGAAGTCGACGTGAGGAGCGAGCGCCTCCTCACATTCGCGCAACCGCGCCGCGAAGACCGGCGAGCGATCGGCCAGCTCGACCCCCATGCCATCCCAGCGGGTGCCGTGGCCGGGGAAGACGAAGACCGGCCGCTGCTTGGCGCGGGCAGTGCCCCGCACCAGGCCGGCCGGCTCCTCGCCGGCGGCAAGCGAACCGAGCCGCTCGAGCAGTTGCCCGCGATCGGCGCCGAGCACGGCGGCCCGCTGCTCGAGCGAGGGACGCGTGGTGGCGAGCGAGTGGGCCAGGTCGAGAGGCTCGAGCTCGGGGTCGCGCTCGAGCCGCTCGGCGAGCCCCGCGGCCTGGGCGCGCAGGGCGGGCTCGCTCCTGGCGGAGAGCAGCAGGGGCGGCGTGCCGGGCAGTGGCGGGGGCTCGGCCACGGAGTCCCCCGCCGCCGCCTCCTCCTCCCCCGCGGCCGCGGGTGCCTCCTCCAGGATCAGGTGGGCATTCGTGCCCGAGACGCCAAATGAGGAGACCGCCGCCCGACGGGGTCGCTCGCCCGGCCGCCACTCTCGCGGCTCGGTCAGCAGCTCGATCCTGCCGGCCTGCCAATCGATCTTCGAGGAGGGAGCGTCGACGTGCAGCGTTCTCGGCAGGGTGCCCTCGCGCAGCGCCATCACCATCTTGATCACCCCGGCGACGCCCGCCGCGGCCTGCGAATGGCCGATGTTGGACTTGATCGAGCCCAGCCAGAGCGGCTGCTCCCTTTCTTGGCCGTAGGTGGCGAGCAGGGCGCCGGCCTCGATCGGGTCGCCGAGCGCGGTGCCGGTGCCGTGGGCCTCGACCGCGTCGACGCCATCGGGAGAGAGGCGGGCGCCGGCGAGCGCCTCGCGGATCACCCGTTCCTGGGCCGGCCCGTTGGGAGCGGTGAGGCCGCTCGAGGCGCCGTCCTGGTTGACCGCCGAGCCGCGGATCGTGGCGAGGACCCGGCGGCCCTTGCGCTGGGCGTCGGCGAGGCGTTCGAGCACGACCAGACCCACCCC
>CAZQET010000154.1:0-2479 GCA_964591825.1 uncultured Conexibacteraceae bacterium | reverse complement strand
CTCGATCTCTGGGAGCGCTCGTTCCGGGTGAACGTCACCGGCAGCTTTCTCTGCTGCCAGGTCCTCGGTGGCGAAATGGCGCGGCGCGGCCGGGGGAGCGTCATCAACATCGCCTCGACCTACGCTGTCGTGGCTCCGGATCAATCGCTCTACCGCCGGGAGGACGGCACCCAGTCCTTCTACAAATCCGCCGCCTACCCGGCGACCAAGGCGGCGGTCCTCTCCCTCACCCGCTATCTCGCCGCCTATTGGGGACGCTCCGGCGTGCGCGTCAACGCCCTGTCGCCCGGCGGAGTGGAGAACGGCCAGGACCGCGGCTTCGTCGCCCGCTACGCCGAACGGACACCGCTCGGGCGCATGGCGCGGCCCTCCGACTACGAAGGCTCCCTCGTCTTCCTGGCGAGCGACGCCTCGGTCTACATGACCGGCGCGAACCTGGTGGTCGATGGAGGGTGGACCGCGTGGTGACGGCCGAGCTGGCCCAACGCGCGCGCCGGCTGCGCCTCGTCCTCACCGACAGCGACGGGGTGCTCACCGACTGCGGCGTCTACTACGGCGACTCCGGCGAGGCGCTCCGTCGCTTCTCGGTGCGCGACGGCATGGGCGTGGAACGGCTGCGCGAAGCGGGGATCGCGACGGCCATCGTCACCCGCGAACGCTCGGAGGCGGTGGCGCGGCGGGCGGAGAAGCTGGCCCTCCCGTTCCTCTTCCTCGCTGTCCACGACAAGGCGGCGCACCTGCCGGCCATCCTTGAGGAGACCGGACTGCCGCTCGCGGCCCTGGCCTACATCGGGGACGACGTCAACGATCTCGGCATCCTCGCGGCGGTCGCGGCGGAGGGGCTCACCGGCGCCCCCGCCGACGCCATGCCGGAGGTGCTGGCCTGCTGTCACTACGCCTGCGCGGCCCGCGGCGGCCATGGGGCGTTCCGCGAATTCGCCGAATGGATTCTTCGCCTGCGGCGCCAGCCGCCGGCAACGGAGAAAGAGCCATGAAAAGACCACCGGTCCAGATCGGAGAGCGCCGGGTCGGGATGGGCGAGCCGTGCTTCGTCATCGCGGAGATCGGCATCAACCACAACGGCTCGGTGGAGCTGGCGAAGAAGCTGATCGACGGCGCCTACCTGGCCGGCGCCGACGCCGTGAAGCTCCAGAAGCGGACGCCGGAGCGCTGCGTGCCGCCGGAGCAGTGGAACGTCGAGCGCGACACGCCCTGGGGACGCATGACCTATATCGACTACCGCCGGCGGATGGAATTCGGCGTCCGCGAACTGGCCGCCATCGACCGCCACTGCCGGGAGCGCGGCATCCTCTGGTTCGCCTCCTGCTGGGACGAGGAGGCGGTCGCGGTCATGGAGCGCTTCGACCCCCCGTGCACCAAGGCCGCCTCGGCGTCGCTCACCGACCACGGTCTGCTGCACGCCATGCGCTCGACCGGCCGGCCGCTCATCCTCTCCACCGGGATGTCCACGCTCGCAGAGATCGACGAAGCGGTCGCGGTCGTTGGGCGGGAGGAGCTCCTCCTGGCGCACTCGACGTCCAGCTATCCGTGCCCACCGAGCGATCTCAACCTGCGCATGCTGGACACCCTGGCGCGCCGCTTTCCGGAGTGCCCGGTGGGCTATTCCGGTCACGAGACGGGCCTCGCCCCTACCTGGGCGGCTGTCGCTCTGGGCGCCACCTTCGTCGAACGCCACATCACCCTCGACCGTGCCCTTTGGGGGAGCGACCAGGCGGCGTCCGTCGAGATCGGCGGCTTCCTGCGCCTGGTGGCGAACATCCGCGACGTCGAGAAATCCTTGGGCGACGGCGTCAAGCGGGTCTACGCCGGCGAGCTGGCGCAGATCGCCAAGCTGCGCCGCGTCAAGGCGCCGGTGCCGGAGCCGGTCGCGGTGGCTTCCTGAGCCGATGAGCTGGCGGATCGCCGCACCCCTCCTCACCGTCGCCGCGGCGTGCCTCCTCGTTCTCCTGGAGAGGAGGTTTCCGTACGACCGCGGCCAGAAGCTCTTCCGGGAGGGATTCTGGACCGATCTGCTCCTCTACGCCCTGCTCCAGAGCTACGTGCTGGCGCTCCTCATCGGTGCCTTCCTCCTCTGGCTCGACGGGCGGACCGGCTGGTCGCGCCTGGGGCTCCTCGGCGGCTGGCCGGTGGCGGCGCAGGTGGCCTTCTTCGTCGTCACCCACGACCTCTACATCTACTGGTTCCACCGCTGGCAGCACAGCTCGCCGCGCCTCTGGCGCCTCCACGAGGCCCATCACTCGACGCGCGAGATCGACTGGCTCGCCGGTGCGCGGTCCCACGCCTTCGAGATCCTGATCAACCAGACCATCGAGTTCGCCCCCATGCTCCTTCTCGGCGCCGCGCCCGAGGTACCGCTCATCAAAGGCATGATCAGCGGCATCTGGGGGATGTACATCCATTCGAACCTCGACGTGCGCACCGGCTGGCTGCAAATCCTGATCAACGGTCCCGAAGCCCA
>CAZQET010000153.1:0-11550 GCA_964591825.1 uncultured Conexibacteraceae bacterium | reverse complement strand
GGTCCGCTGGCCGACGCGGGCGGCGGAGACCGCGTAGGAGGCGCGGCGGATAGGCGAGAAGATCGAGTCGATCGGAATCACGCCGATCGGCTGCTCGTCGGACTTGTTCTCTTCGGCCGGCGAGTAGCCGCGGCCGCGGCCGATCGTCAGGTAGACCTCGAACTTGGTTTTCTTCTCCAGGGTCGCGATCGGGGCGTCGGGGTTGAGGATCTCGACGCCGGAAGGCAGATCGATGTCCTTCGCCTTCACCTCGCCGGGGCCGCTGGCGACCAGCGGCGCCTCAACCTCGTCGGCGTCGGTGTGCATGCGGACGACGAGGTCCTTGAGGTTGAGGATGATGTCGGTGACGTCCTCCTTGACGCCCTGCACGGTCGAGAACTCGTGTGCGACGCCCTCGATGCGCACGCTGGTAACGGCGGCGCCCCCCAGCGAGGAGAGCAGGACGCGGCGGAGGCTATTGCCGAACGTGTAGCCGAAGCCCTTGTCGAGGGGCTCGATCGTGAACGTGCCGCGGCGGTCGTCCACCTTCTCTGAGGTGATGCGAGGGACCTGGAAGTCAGTGGTCATGGATTCCTTGCGTGTGGGGTGTTACAGAAACGGGTCCGGTTACTTGGAGTACAGCTCGACGATCAGCTGCTCCTGCACCGGTGCCGAGATCTCCGCGCGCTCTGGATAGCGCAGGACCTTGGCGGTGAGGGAATCGTGGTCGGCCTGCAGCCAGGCCGGCACGGTGGAAACGAGCTCAGTCGCCTTGCGAATCGTGTCATTGGCCGCCGAGCCCACCTTGATCGAGATCACGTCCTCGGGACGCACCTGGTAAGAGGGGATGTCGACGCGGCGGCCGTTGATCAGCCAGTGTCCGTGACGGATCAGCTGGCGGGCCTGGCGTCGGGAGGCGGCGAAGCCGAGGCGGACCAAGACGTTGTCAAAGCGGGACTCGAGCAGGCGCAGCAGGTTCTCGCCGGTGACGCCGTCCTGGCGCGAAGCCTTCTCGTAGTAGGCCCGGAACTGACTCTCCAGCACCTGGTAATAGCGGCGGGTCTTCTGCTTCTCGCGCAACTGCAGCCGGTACTCCGACTGGCGCATGCGGCCGCGGCCGTGCTCGCCCGGCGGGTAGGAGCGGCGCTCGACGCCGCACTTATCGGTGAAGCAGCGTTCGCCCTTGAGGAAGAGCTTCTGGCCCTCGCGGCGGCACTGCTTGCACTGCGGCGCGGTGTCGCGGGCCATCAGACCCTCCTCCGCTTCTTCGGGCGGCAGCCGTTGTGGGCCTGCGGCGACACGTCCTTGACCGTGGTCACGTCAAGTCCGGCCGCCTGCAGCGAGCGGATTGCCGTCTCACGACCCGAGCCCGCCCCCTTGGCGAAGACCTCGACGCGCTCGAGGCCGTGTTCCATGCCCTTCTTGGCGGCGGCGTCGGCAGTCACCTGAGCTGCGAACGGGGTCGACTTGCGCGAGCCTTTGAAGCCGGCCGAGCCGGCCGACTCCCAGGCGATCACGTTGCCGTCGGTGTCGGTGAGGGTGACGATCGTGTTGTTGAAGGAAGTCTTGATGTGCGCCTGCCCGTAGGTGACGTTCTTCTTGACGCGGCGGCGCGAGCGCCCTTTGGCGGGTTTTTTGGCAGCGGCCATGATCGCTCTTCTACTTGGGCGACGGAGCCCTCTTCTTGCCGGCGACGCTCATCCGGCGAGGGCCCTTGCGTCCACGGGCGTTGGTCTTGGTGCGCTGGCCACGAACCGGCAGGCCGCGGCGATGGCGCAAGCCGCGATAGGAGCCGATCTCCATCAGCCGTTTGACGTCCTGAGAGCGCTCGCGGCGAAGGTCGCCCTCCACCTCACGTTGCTCGACGGCGTCGCGTAGGCGAATCACCTCGTCCTCGGTGAGGTCTTTGACCATGGTGTTGGGATCGACCTTGGCCTCCTCGAGCACCTTCTGAGCGGTGGAGCGACCGATGCCGAAGATGTAGGTGAGGCCGATTTCGGCCCGCTTGCCAACCGGAAGGTTGACTCCTGCGATCCGTGCCATGCGCGATCCCTAGCCCTGACGCTGCTTGTGTCGGGGGTTCTGACAGATCACCAAGACCGCGCCGTTGCGGCGGATGATCTTGCACTTTTCGCACATCGGCTTTACGGAAGCTCTGACCTTCATCGCTCCGGTCTTCGTATCGACAACAGGACTCCTGCAAGCCCCAGGAGTTGGACGCGCAGGCACAAACCGGCCAGAAGGCCGGATGCAGAAAGATAGCAAGGCGCGCCTCTCGGGGCGGGGTGGTCTAGACGGCCGTGAGGCCCCCTCCCAAAACGCTCGGCGGGAGCCTCGCTGGAGTGTTTTGGGAGGGGGCCTCACGGCCGTCCACACAACGCGCTCCGAAGCACGCAGAAGCTTCGAGTGCAGAGTGCCAACTCCGCCCGGCTACGCACCCCCGGCGCGCACACGAGCCGCGCCGCGCCGGAGCTGGGGCGTAATCAGCCGGAGGACGTTTCGGTAGCGAAGATTGTGCGAGGCAGGCGCCCGGGAGGGCGGTGAGACGCCCCTCCCAAAAACACTCAAGCGAGGCTCCCGCCGAGCGTTTTTGGGAGGGGCGTCTCACCGCCCTATCACCCCCTACCTAGGCAGCTTCTGCGTCAGCGTCACGACCTGCTGGAACGTCGGCCTGTTCTGGAACGGGAACGCGCCGAGGGTGATTCCGGAAGTGACCGACGGGCGGTTCTGGTCGAAGCAGGCGGGCTGGGGATTGGCGGCGCAGTCGCCGTTGCCGCCACCGTACATCGCCGCCGGGGTCACCTTCAGGGCCTGGGCGAGGCTGCGCTGGAAGGCCTGGCGACAGCGCTTCTTCGAGCCGTTGCCGCAGTAGACCCGGCTGAAGGGGGCCTTGGGGCGCGGTCCGAAGAGGTCGCGCAGGTCCTTCTCAACGTAGCTGTACCAGCCGTCGTCGTAGTCCGGCGCGGTCGGCGAGCCGCCGACGACGTTCCCGGTTTGCAGCACTTCCTCGAGTCTGCCGAAGGCACGATGGCCCAGCGAAGGCACGAACTCGGCTTCGAGCAGCTTCGGCCACCAGGCGTCCATCAACTCGATCGCCGGCGTTTCTTCGTCGATGCCGTCGCGGTTGAGGTCGCGCCGGTGGGCGCCGTGCTCGTGCCAAGCGCGGAGCTTTCCGAGGGCGGACCGCAGGGCCGGCGACTTCGGCTTGCCGACCGCCTCAAGGATGGCGGGAAGCAGCAGGCTGCCGCGCATGTCCACGGTCGCCGGTTCCTCCATCGCTCGCACCAGCTGGGAGATCGTCATCTTGCGCTTCCCCTTGATCGCGCTGCGGACGCGGTTGGCGATCATCTGCGATCGGAACACCGGGCCGTAGTCGTACTTGTCGTCCGCCGCGGCCCATTCCGGCGCCTGCTTGTTGTTCCAGGAGACGAGGAAGGCGGGGTCGACCGCCTGCGGGTGCTTCTTGAAGGGCAGGTAGTCAGCCGTCTGCGTCGCCGGCTTGAAGCCCTTCCAGTCGTACTGGCCCGTGCCAAGCACCGGGAAGTCGGGCGAGGTGCCCTGGCGCTGGGGCATCGCGCCCGAGAGCGCGTAGGCGATGTGCTCGGAATCGACGTAGGCCCAGTTGAAGAGGAAGCCGATGTTCGAGACCGCCTTCTTGAAACCGGCGACACCGGTCACCACCCCGGGTTCGTTCAGCTGCGCGAAGCCGATCACCGAGTCGGCCTCGTGGAAGTAGGTGCTGCGCTGGTGGACGAAGGCGACGTCGCGCTTGCCGACCTTGCCGCGGGCGAAGACGATGCCGTGCACGGTGCGGTAGGCGGTGAGGGTCTGGCTTCCCGCTTCGGTGGTGTCGATCGCGTTGGGCGTCCAGCTCTCCGTCTTGACCAGCTTTTCCATCGGCTTGCACTTGCCCCGGTAGAGGTAGTGGAACTTGTCCTTGCAGAGCACCTCAGCGATCGTGTCGACATTGTCGGAGGTGGCCGTGGTTGCGCTCCAGGCGTAGTCGCGCCCGTGGCCGAGCTCGACGAAGAGGTTGACGCCGGCGAAGGCGGCGCCGCGGGCGTCGATGCCCGGCCCGTGCAGGTCCTCCTCCATCAGGATCTGAGGGATGAAGTAGCCGACCTGGGGTCCCATCACAGCGATCGGGTGGCCGGTCGCCGAGTGCTTGGCGGAGACCAGCTCCCAATTGGAGGCATGAGCCCCCTCGCGCAGGCCGCGCGAGATCGCTTCGCCGAAGCCGCCGGCAGCACTATCGACGACACCGCTCGAAGCCGTCGCGATCGGCGTTTCGCGCACCGAGCCCGGCTTTGGCAACGCCAGCCCGCGCTTGGTGAAGGCGCTGCGGGTCTCGTAGGGGAACGGCTTGGAGATCGTCGTCGGCGCTCCCGGATCGTTCTTGGAGCGGAAGCCGAGCCAGGCCTTGCGCCCGGCCTTCTTGCCGAAGCGGTCGACCAGGGACTGCATCGCCAGGGCGGATTTGAGCTCGGCGCCGCCACCGCGACCGAAGATGCCGCCGATCAGCGAGGCGATCGCGACCACGTCGGTCGGCTTCCACGATTCCATCGGCTTGTTCAGCAACGAGTATTCGCCTGGCTTCAGGGCCGGGTTGGCGTTCGCTGCGGCGATGTAGGCGTTGATGCCGTCAACGTAGTTCTGCAGGTCTTCAACCGCCTGCTGGCCCGCCCGGCCATAGAGCTGGGGCATCTGGGCCAGCTGCCGTTCGAGATCGGCTTCGGTGTAGGGAGCGAAGCCCCACTGCGAGGCGTCGGCGTCGGCGTTCGAGCCACCGAGGAAGGAGGCCAGTTCGGCGCGGCCGGTATGGCGCAGCACGTCCATCAGGAAGAGACGGTCGGCAGCGCCCGCGTAACCGGCCCCGAACATCGTGTCGGCACGGGTTTCACCGTAGATGTGCGGCACCCCGTAGGCGGAGTCGCGAAGGATGGTGACGCCGGGCTTCGGTTCGATGGTCGAGGCGACCTGGCCGGCGGGCACGCCGAACGTCGCGTCCTTGAAATAGGAGCCGACGGCTTCGTCAGTCAAGGTCGGCGAGCCGTAGACGAGGTTTTCGTAGAGCGGCTGCTGGTCGGCGAAATGGGACGGAATCGCGCCGGTGCCGCGGAAGGCGAGGATCTGCGGGAGCGTCGCCAGCCCGTTCTCGCCGGGGGGAAGCACGTTGCGGAAGCCGCCTGCGTCGTTGGTCCCGTAGGGCTGTGGCGCCGCGCCAGTGAAAGGGGGAACGACGAGAAAGAGGCTGAGGATCGAAGCGGTGAGTACTGCCTTGACGGTGCGCGAGCGAAGCAAGGGCCCTCCTTCCGGGTCCGGTCGCGGCGCCCACCGCACGCTCAGGATACCCGCTGGCCGGGTCTGCTCAATCCTCTTCGTGCCAGGGGGTGAGAATCCGTGGACCATCGGCGGTGACCGCCACGGTGAACTCGAAGTGGGCGGCAAGCGAGCCGTCCTGGGAGTAGACGGCCCAGCCGTCATCGCCGACCTTCACCAGGGCGCCACCGGCATTGACCATCGGCTCGATCGCCAGCACCGTGCCCTCCTCCAGCAGCGGGCCCTTGCCGGGCGTGCCGAAGTTGGGGACCTGCGGGTCCTCGTGCATCTCGCGACCGATGCCGTGGCCGACCAGCGTGCGAATGATCGAGAGCCCCTCGATCTCGACCGTCCGCTGGATCGCGGCGGAGACGTCGCCGAGCCGGTTGCCGGGCTGCATCTGCTCGACGCCCGCGAACAACGCCGTCTTGGTCACGTCGAGCAGCTTGCGCGCGCCGGGCTCGATCGAGCCGATCGGCACCGTCATCGCCGCATCCGCGACCCAGCCGTCCTTGATCACGCCAACGTCGATCGAGAGCACGTCGCCGCGCTTCAGCTCGTAGTGCCCGGGAATGCCATGCACGACCATCGAGTTCGGCGAGGCGCAGATCGAGCCCGGGAACCCCCGGTAGCCCTTGAAGGCCGGCTCGGCGTCCTGAGAGCGGATCAGCCTCTCGGCGGCGAGATCGAGCTCCTTGGTCGTCACGCCCGGGCGAGCCTTGGTGGCAAGCATGTGCAGGCAGCGAACGAGGATCTCGCCGGCAGCGGCCATCTTGTCGATCTGCTCCGGCGTCTTGCGGATGATCATCCGGTACACGCTAGTCCGCCCAGCGTCGGTGGACCGACCCCACTAGATCGCCTCGTCGGCCTCGAGGCGCACGGTGGCCAGCGTGCGCTGAATCTCATCCGCAACCGCGTCGGGCGGCTCCGCCCCATCGATCCTGCGCAGCAGGCTCTGAGCGTCGTAGTGCTCGATCAGTGGCGCGGTCTTCTCGTGGTACTGCTCGAGCCGGTGGCGAATCACCTCCGGCTTGTCGTCGTCGCGGGTGATCAGCTCGCTGCCGTCGACGTCGCAGACGCCCTCCTGCTCGGGCGGGTTGAACTCGACGTGGAAGACGTGGCCGTTCTCGACGCAGGTGCGGCGGCCACCGAGCCGGCGGACCACCTCCTCGTCGCTGGCGTCGATCAGCAGCACCGCGGTCAGCTCACGGCCGAGCTCGGCCAGCTTGGTCGCCAGCGCCTCGGCCTGGGGCGCGGTACGCGGAAAGCCGTCGAGGATGAAGCCATCGGCGGCCTCATCGGAGGCGATCCGCTCGCCGATCATGCCGACGATCACCTCGTCGGGCACGAGGTCGCCGCGGTCCATGTACTCCTTCGCCGTCCTGCCAAGCTCGGTTCCCTCGCGCACCGCGGCGCGCAGGATGTCCCCGGTCGCCCAATAGGGCAGCTCCAGATCGTCCTGCAATCTCTCTCCCTGGGTGCCCTTGCCCGACCCGGGGGGACCGAGCAGCACCAGATTCAACTCCGCCATCGCGCCCTCCTTATTTGAGGAAGCCCTCGTAATTGCGCATCATCAGCTGGGCCTCTAGCTGCTTCACGGTTTCGAGGGCGACGCCGATCACGATTAGGATCGAGGTGCCACCGAAGGCGAAGTTGGCCGACGTCTGGTTGATCAGGATCGTCGGCAGGGCCGCCACGGCGCCCAGGTAGAGGGCACCGGGGAACGTAAGGCGGGAGAGGATGCGATCGAGGTACTCGGCGGTCGGTCGGCCGGGACGCACGCCGGGGATGAAGCCACCGTACTTCTTCAGGTTGTCGGCCTGGTCGACCGGGTTGAAGGTGACCGCCGTGTAGAAGTAGGTGAAGATGACGATGAAGAAGACCTCGCCGACCACGTAGGCCCAGCTGCTGGGGCTGAAGAAGGCAGCGAAGTCGAGCGCGGCCGGCGTGTTGAGCAGCTGGCCGATCGTTGGCGGGAAGGCCATGATCGAGGCGGCGAAGATGACCGGGATGACGCCGGCCATGTTGACGCGAAGAGGCAGGTAGGTCGAGCCGCCCGAGGTCATCTTGCGGCCAACCATCCGTTTCGCGTACTGGACCGGGATGCGGCGCTGGCCCTCCTGGACGAAGACGATCGCGGCGATCACGGCGAGCGCGATGAAGGGCATCATCACGACGAAGACCTGGTCGGGGTTGTTCCACCAGGCCTGCAGGCCGTTGGGAAGGCCGGAGACGATCGAGGCGAAGATCATCAGCGAGATGCCGTTGCCGATGCCACGCTGGGTGATCAGCTCGCCCAGCCACATCAGCAGCGTGCAGCCGGCCGTCAGCGAGATCACGATCAGCAGGACCTTGGCGCCAGTGAGGCTGCTGAGGAAGTTGTTGCCGCCCGGGGCGGAGCCGAAGGATTTGAAGAGGAAGACGTAGCCGAAGGATTGGGCGAAGGCCAGGCCAACGGTGAGGTAGCGCGTGTACTGGGTGATCTTCTGCTGACCCACCTCGCCTTCTTTCTGCAGCTTCTCAAGCGAGGGCACGACCACCGTGAGCAGCTGCAGGATGATCGAGGCGGTGATGTAGGGCATGATCCCCAGCGCGAAGAGCGAGAGTCGCGAGAGACTGCCGCCCGAGAAGGTGTTGAGGAAGCCGAGGATGTTGGAGCCGCCGAAGTTGTTCTGCAGTTCCTTGACCGCGTTGATGTCGACCCCCGGCGCCGGGATGTAGGCGCCGAGCCGATACAGCAGCAGCATTGCCGCCGTGAAGGCAAGCTTCTTGCGAATGTCGGCGACGCTGAAGGCGTTCGCAATGGTCCGGAGCATTAGCGCTCCAGAGTGTGACAGGAACCGCCAGCCGCCTCGATCTTCTCCTTGGCGGCCGCGCTGAAGGCGTGCGCGTGCACCGACAGCTTCTTCGAGATCTCCCCGCGGGCGAGAATCTTGACCGGTTCGGAGCGCTTGGCAAGCCCCTTTTCCTTGAGAGTCTCAGGCGTCACCTCGGCCTCGGCGTCGAAACGCTCCTCCAGGTCGGCGAGGTTGACGGGTTGCGACTTGGTCCTGAAGTTCTCGAACGGCATCGACTGCTTTTTGTGCGGGCCGCGAAGCTTTCGCATCCGCATGTGGATCGGATTCTGGCCGCCTTCGTAGTTCGCCTTCCTTTTGCTGCCCGAGCGCGAACCAGCGCCCTTGTGGCCCCGGCCGGAGGTCTTCCCAAGCCCGCTGCCCTCACCCCGGCCTAGACGCTTCCGCGCCTTCCGCGCCCCGGGCTTCGGCTTCAAGCTATGCAGCCCAATCTCCTCCGAGCGCTCTTTCTTCTCAGCCACCGTCGACCTCCACCAGATGAGAGACCACGGCAAGCTGACCCTTCAACTGCGGACCATCTTTCCGCTCCACAGCCTTCCCAATCCGCCCCAGCCCAAGCGCCCGAAGCGTCGCTTTCTGACTCGGATTAGACCCGTTAGCGCTACGAACCTGCTTGATCCGCATCGGGCGTCACCTCCTCGGCTGGAGCCTCCTCAGCTTTCGGCTCCTCCGCGGCTGGCGCGGCGCCCTCAACGCTGGAAGCCTGGGCGTCGGCCTTAGACATCTCTCCGGCGGGTGGCGGTGTAGGGGGTACCGCCCCCGAGGACGCTTCAGCGACCGCAGGGGGCGGTGGGTCCCCTGCGCCGACAGGACCCGCCGGCGAGGCGTCTGAGCCCTCGACGGTCACCGCCCCGTTGCTCTTCTCGACGCCCAGAACCTGGGCAACCGTCAGTCCGCGAAGCTCAGCAACCTCCTCGGGCCGCCTGAGACGAATCAACCCATCCATAGTCGCCTTCACGAGGTTGATCGGATTCTGCGTCCCAATGCTCTTGGTGAGAACGTCCTTGACGCCACCGAGCTCGAGCACGGCGCGAACCCCACCACCGGCGATCACGCCGGTACCAGGGCTCGCCGGCCGCAGCACCACGTGCCCGGCCCCGTAGCGCCCAATGATCTTGTGCGTGATCGTCTGCCCGTATTTGGGGATGCGGATCAGGTTCTTGCGGGCGTTCTCGACGCCCTTCTGGATCGCCAGGGGCACCTCGCGCGCCTTGCCGTAGCCGATCCCGACCACACCCTCTTCGTCGCCGACGGCGACCAGAGCGGTGAAGGAGAAGCGCCGGCCACCCTTGACCACCTTGGCGACGCGGTTGATCTCGATCACGCGCTCCTGCAGATCGAGGCCGCGTGGGCTCACCGTCTCGACGTTGGTTGTGTCCATTCCCTTCATAGCGAGCGGTCCAAGGTAGCGGACTAGAAGACCAGACCCCCCTCTCGCGCTCCTTCGGCCAGGGCCTTGACCCGGCCGTGGTACTGGTAGCCACCGCGGTCGAAAACGCAGCTCTCGACGCCGGCCGCCTTGCCCCGCTCGGCGAGCAGCTCGCCGGCGCGCTTGGCCTGCTCGGCAGCCGCCAGCTTGCGCAGCTCCGGCTCGATCCAGCTGACGGCGGCCACGGTGTGGCCCTTGCCGTCGTCGATCAGCTGGGCGAAGACGCCGCGGTTGGAACGGTAGACAGAGAGGCGGGGGCGCTCCGCCGACCCCATCACGCGGGCACGGACGCGGCGGCGGCGGCGCAGGCGCGCCTGGCGCTTGGTCGAGACGGTCAATGCTCACTCCTTTCCGCGCAGTGCGACTCAGCCGAGCGAAAACCAAGCTGGGCGAGGACGCAGGGTGCAGCCTTTGGTGGTTCCAAAGGCAAACCCGAGGACGAAGATCCAGCGCCGGTTTGCAGCCGGCGGAGGCGTGCTGTGTGGAAAGGAGCGAGCATTAGGCGCGCTTGCCGACCTTTCGCATCACGTGCTCGTCGCGGTAGCGGATTCCCTTGCCCTTGTAGGGCTCCGGCGGGCGGCGCTTGCGGATGTCCGCGGCCACCTGGCCGACCAGCTGCTTGTCGATGCCGCGCACGACGATCTCGGTCGGCTGCGGCACCTCGAACTCGATTCCCTCCGGGGCCTCGACCGCGACCGGGTGCGAGTAGCCGAGCGCCAGCTCCAGGTTCTTGCCCTTGAGCTGGGCGCGATAGCCGACGCCTTGGATCTCCAGGCGCTTCTCGAAGCCCTCGGTGACACCCTCAACCATGTTGGCGATCAGGCTGCGGGTGAGGCCGTGCAGGGCGCGGTGCTCGCCGCGGTCGGTCGGCCGGTCGACGGTGAGGACGCCATCGGACTGCTCGACCTTCATGTCGGTCGAGAGCGCCTGCGTGAGCTCACCCTTGGGGCCCTTGACCGCGACGCGGCCAGGCCCGATCTCGACGCTGACCGCGTCGGGCAGGGAGATTGGCTTTCTTCCGATCCGGCTCATGGTTGGTTTACCAGACGTAGGCGACTACCTCGCCGCCCACGCCCTTTGCCTTCGCTTCGTGGCCGGTCATCACGCCGACCGAGGTGCTGAGGATCGCGGTGCCCGTGCCGCCGTCGACACGGGGGACTTCCTTGTGGTCGACGTAACGGCGCCTGCCCGGGCGCGAGATCCGCTCCAGCCCAGCGATCACCGGACGGCGGTCCTCGGTGTACTTGAGGCGGATCTTGATCTCCTCACCGATACGGGCGGGCTGCTTGGCGAAGTCGAGGATGTAGCCCTGCTCCTTGAGGATGCGCGACATCTCCAACTTCAGCCGCGAGGCTGGAATCTCCACCTCGTCGTGGCCGGAGCCAAGCGCGTTGCGGATCCGGGTCAGGTAATCGGCTATCGGGTCAGTGAGCATCGTTGGCTACCAGCTTGACTTGGTCATTCCTGGAATGTGTCCCTCGTGCGCGGCCTCGCGCAAGCAAATGCGGCAGAGCCCGAACTTGCGATAAACGGCCCGCGGCCGCCCACAGCGACGGCAACGGTTGTACTTCCGAGTCTGAAACTTGGGCTTGCGCCCCTGCTTCACCTTGAGCGAAGTCTTGGCCATCTTAAGCGTCCTCCTTGGCTTCGTCAGCGTCCCCCGAAGCGGCTCCTCCGGCGGGTGGCGTGGATGAGTGGCCCTCGCCTGCAGCGTCGTCCCGCGAGGACGAGGACCCCTCGTCCGCCTCAGGACCCGCCGGCTGATCCGCCTCGGCGGGCTTTTCGTAGGCCTCGGGGTTCTCCTCCTTGAGCTGCTCCAGGGCCGCTTCCTCGGCTTCCGCCTTCTGGCGCGCTTCCTCCTTGCGCTTCTCCTCCTCGGCCGCTTCCTGCGCCTCGACGTCTGCATCCGGCTTGCCGGGGCGGCCCTCTTTGGCGAAGGGCATGCCGAGCCCGAGCAGCAGCTCGAAG
>CAZQET010000152.1:0-7227 GCA_964591825.1 uncultured Conexibacteraceae bacterium | reverse complement strand
CTGCGAGTTGACAGCGAACTGCACATTCGAGCCGCCGGTCTCGACGCCGACGGCGCGGATCACCGTGATCGCCTGGTCGCGCAGCTGTTGGTACTGCTTGTCGGTGAGTGTCTGCTGCGGCGCCACACAGACGCTGTCGCCGGTGTGGACGCCCATCGGGTCGATGTTCTCGATCGAGCAGATGATCACCGCGTTGTCGTTGCGGTCGCGCATCACCTCGAGCTCGAACTCGCCCCAGCCGATCACCGACTCCTCGACCAGGACCTGATTGATCGGGCTGGCGGCGAGCCCCTCGGAGACGACCTGGCGCAGCTCGGTGTCGGTGGCGCCGACCCCGCCGCCCTGGCCGCCCAGCGTGAAGGCGGGGCGCACGATCGCCGGCAGCGTGATCTCGCCACGCGACAGCGCCGCGTCGAGGGCGCCGAGGCTGTCGACCGTCATCGACCAGGGGATGCGCAAGCCGGCCTCGGTCATCGTGCGGCGAAACTCCTCGCGGTCCTCGGCCCGGCGGATCGCGTCCTGGTCGGCGCCGATCAGCTCGACCCCGAAGCGCTCCAGGGTGCCGTCCTCGTGCAGTTTCATCGCCAGGTTGAGCGCGGTCTGGCCGCCGAGGGTCGGCAGCAGCGCGTCGGGGCGCTCCTTCTCGATGATCCGCGCCACCGGGCCCGGCAGCAGCGGCTCGATGTAGGTGGCGGTGGCAAACTCGGGGTCGGTCATGATCGTCGCCGGGTTCGAATTGACCAAGACCACTTCGTAGCCCTCCTCGAGCAGTACCTTGCAGGCCTGCACGCCGGAGTAGTCGAACTCGGCGGCCTGGCCGATCACGATCGGCCCCGAGCCGATCAGCAGGATCTTCTCGATGTCGGTGCGCCTGGGCATCAGGCGGCCGCCTCGGCCAAGGCGAGGAAGGAGTCGAATAGGTGGCGAGCGTCGTGCGGGCCGGGGCCGGCCTCAGGGTGGTACTGGACCGTGGCCCCGGCGACGTCCCTGAGCACCAGCCCCTCGACCGTGCGGTCGTAGAGGTTGAGGTGGGAGAGCTCGGCGGCGCCGAAGTCGGTCTCCCAGCGCAGCGGCTCGTCGGCCTCGATCCGCGGCTCGCCGCCGGGGCCCTGGACGGCGAAGCCGTGGTTCTGCGAGGTGATGTCGATGCGGCCCGTCGCCAGGTCCTTGACCGGGTGGTTGGCGCCGCGGTGGCCGAAGGGCAGCTTGAAGGTCTCGAGGCCGATGGCGCGGCAGAGCAGCTGGTGGCCGAGGCAGATGCCGAAGAGCGGCTTTTGGCCGACCAGCTCGCGGATCGTGTCGACGATGTAGCCGAGCGCCGCCGGGTCGCCCGGGCCGTTGGCGAGGAAGACCACGTCGGGCCGCTCGGCGAGCACCTGCTCGGCGGAGGAGGTGCAGGGCAGCAGGGTGAGCCGGCAATCGCGCCCGCGCAGCTGGCGCACGATGTTGAGCTTGATCCCGGTGTCGATGCCGACCACGTGCGGGCCGCCGCCCTCGAAGCGAATCGGCTCGGGCGGGGTGACCGTGCGCGCGAGGTCGGCCCCGGCCATCGAGGGCTCGGCCGCGATCCGCTCGCGCGCCTCGGCCTCGCCAGTCCCGGCCGGGAAGATGCCGCCCCGCATCGCGCCCTTGTCACGGATGTGGCGGACGACGGCGCGGGTGTCGACGCCGCCGATCCCCGGCACGCCGCGGTCTGCCAGCCAGTCGAGCCAGCCGCCCTCGGCGGTGGCGACGTCCTCGCCATTCTTGGGATCTCGCATGACGACGCCGCGCGCGTGGGCCGCTTCGGACTCCATCGCCGCTGCGGAGACGCCGTAGTTGCCGATCAACGGATAGGTGAAGACGATGATCTGGCCCGCGTAGGAGGGATCGGTGACCGACTCCTGGTACCCGGTCATCGCCGTGTTGAAGACGACCTCGCCGGTGATCGGCCCCTCGGCGCCGCAGGGAACGCCGTCGAAGCGCACCCCGTCCTCGAGCAGCAGGAACCCCTCGCTCATGCGACTCCCATGGAAAAGCTGCGCAGGCGGTAGGCGATCTGGCCGCCGGCGAGGGTCATCAGGACGCGGCCGGTCAACCGCTCGCCCGCGCACCAGGAGTTGGCGGAGCGGCTCTCGTAACCGTCCTCACCGACCGTCCAGGTGGCGGAGAGATCGCAGAGGGCGACGTTGGCTTCGCTACCCGGAGCAAGCGAGGGGCGGGCGACGCCCAGCGGCTCGGCGCCGCCGACCATGCGCTCGACCAGCAGGTCGAGGTCGATCGTGCCGGGCAGGACGAGGTGGGTGTGGAGAGCAGCGAAGGCCGTCTCCAGGCCGGTGACGCCCATCGCCGCCTGCTCGAAGGGCACCTCCTTTTCCTCGGTCGCATGGGGGGCGTGATCGGTGGCGACGCAGTCGATCGTGCCGTCGGCGAGCCCCTCGATCAGGGCCTGGCGGTCCGCCTCGGAGCGCAGCGGCGGGTTCATCTTGTGGCGGCTTGGGTCGAGACTGCGCACCGCCTCGTCGGTGAGGCAGAGATGATGGGGGGAAGCCTCGCAGGTGATCTCCACGCCGGCAGCCTTGGCGGCGCGCACCGCAGCGACCGACTCGGCCGCGGAGAGATGCTGGACGTGGATGCGGCCGCCCTCGTAGCCGGCAATCGCCGCGTCGCGGGCGATCATCGTCGACTCCGAGATCGCCGGCACGCCGTCGAGGCCGAGCACCGCCGAGACCGGCCCCTCGTGCATCACCCCGCTGCCGGAGAGCTCCGGATCCTCCTCGTGCAGGGCGATCGTGCCTCCGCAAAGGCGTTGGTACTGCAACGCCCGGCGAAGCACGCGGGCGCTGCGAATCGGCAGGCCGTCGTCGCTGAAGCCGAGTGCTCCGGCGACGCGCAGCGAGGCCATCTCGGTCAGCTCCTGGCCCTCCATGCCGCGCGTCACCGTCGCCAGGAAGCCGGTGCGAACCGAGGCGGTGGCGCGAGCGGTGGCGAGCAGCGCCTCGACATCGGCCGGATCGGAGACCGGCGGCTCGGTGTTTGCCATGGCGACGATCCCGCAGTAGCCGCCCGCGGCCGCGGAGCGAGTGCCGGTCTCGATGTCCTCCTTGTGCTCTTGGCCCGGGGTGCGGAGATGGACGTGGGGGTCGAAGAAGGCGGGAAGGGCGTGCAAGCCCTCAGCCTCGATCTCCTCCAGCTCGTCGGCGGCCGCCGAGCCGGGCGCGGCGAGCTCGGCGATCGCGCCGTCGCGGACGACGAGGTCATGGCGCGCGTCGATTCCGGCAATCGGGTCGAGCACCGTGGCGCCGCGCAGGATTACGTTCGCGCTCTCCCCGGCGCGCATCTCCAGCCTTGCGGTGCTCATAGAACCACTTTCAGTTCGCGGCCCAATCGCCCCGGACTCGAACACCCGGAAATCACCGTGACGATTGGGCCGCTCACGCGGGCTGTCCGATCGGAGTGGCGCGGCCGTTGCCGGCGGTGGGAGCGGGCTCCTCGTCACCGGCGGCGAGCAGCTCGTAGAGGATCGCCATGCGCACGACCAGGCCGGCGGCAACCTGCTCGGCGATCAGCGACTGAGGGGAGTCGACGACCTCGCCAGAGAGCTCGACGCCGCGGTTCACCGGCCCCGGGTGCATCAGCAGCTGCTTGCGGCCGAGGCGGCGCGAGTCGATCTGAAAGTGGGCGGCGTACTCGCGCAGGGAGGGCACGAAGCTCTCGGCCATGCGCTCGCGCTGCAGGCGCAGGGCGTAGACGACGTCGGCGCTTCCCATCTCCTCGAGCGAGTGGCGGACCTCGCAGCCGAGCTGCTCGAGCCCGCGCGGCAGCAGCGCCGGCGGGCCGCAAACGGTCAGCTCCGCCCCCATCGCCCTGAAGGCGATCAGGTTGGAGCGGGCGACGCGGCTGTGCAGCACGTCACCGACGATCCAGATTCGCTTGCCCTCGAGCGAGCCGAGCCGGCGACGCAGGGTGTAGACGTCGAGCAGGGCCTGACTCGGGTGCTCGTGCTTGCCGTCGCCGGCGTTGACGACGGCCGCGTCGGCCCAGCCGGCGACCATCTGGGCGGCGCCCGCGTAGGGATGGCGGAGGACGATCACCGCCGGGTCGTAGGCGGAGAGGGTGGCGACGGTGTCCTTCAACGACTCGCCCTTGTCGACCGAGGAGCCGGCCGCCTTGACCGAGACGAGATCCGCGGAGAGCCGCTTAGCCGCCAGCTCGAAGGAGGAGCTGGTGCGCGTGCTCGCCTCGTAGAAGAGGGTGACGACGGTGCGCCCACGCAGGGTCGGAACCTTCTTGATGTCGCGCCGGCCGACCTCGGCGAAGCTCTCGGCCCGCTCGAGGATCGCCTCGATCTCGGCCTTGGAGAGCTGCTCGATCGAGAGCAGGTGCTTCACGCCGGCACCTCGCTCAGCTGGGAGATCGTGACCTCGTCGAGCTGGTCGACCTCCGCGAGGCGAACGTTGACCCGCTCCTCGCGCGCGGTGGGCAGGTTCTTGCCGACGTAGTCGGGCCGGATCGGCAGCTCGCGGTGGCCGCGATCGCAGAGAACGGCGAGCTGGACCCGCTGCGGACGGCCGTAATCGAAGAGAGCGTCGATCGCGGCGCGCACGGTGCGGCCGGTGAAGAGCACGTCGTCGACGAGGACGACCGTCTTCCCGGTCGGGTCGAAGTCGACGTGCGAGGAGTGAACGACCGGATGGGCGGCGGGCGACTTGGCGCCGACGTCGTCGCGGTAGAAGGAGATGTCGAGGTCCCCGATCGGCAGCTCAGCGCCGGTCAGCTCGGCCAGCAGCAGGTGAAGGCGCCGCGCGAGCAGGGCGCCGCGGGTGTGGATGCCGACGATCGCGAGTGCGTCGGAAGCCGGGTTCTTCTCGGCGATCTCATGCGCGATCCGCCGCAGCGTTCGCGCCAAATCGTCGTGCTCGAGCACGACCCTCTCGTTCACCGCTGACTTTGCTCCTTCCGGGCCTCACGGGACCCCGATTAAAGGACGCGGCCAATGTAGCAGCAGAGGCGGCGAGCCCGAGTAGGCCCTCGCCCTCGCAACAGATGGGGAGGCTCGGTTGAGGGCCTACTCGGGCTCGCCGTTCTCCCGGGCCCCATTGGAGATCAGCTTGGGTGGTTCGCGCTCGGGAAAGGGGATCTCGATCGTGTCGAAGTCGCGGGGGGCGACGGTGGGCTCGAAGACGTCACGGGCCTCCTCGAGGACCGCTCCGACGTGGTAGCGGGAGGAGATGTGGACGAGGGCGAGCAGCTTGACGTGGGCCTCGCGGGCGACCGCAGCGGCCTGGCCGACGGTCGAGTGGCCGGTCTCGGCGGCGCGCTGGGCCTCCTCCTCGGAGAAGCTGGCGTCGTGGACCAAGAGGTCGGCGTCAGCAGCGGCCGAGACGGTCGAGTGGCAGGGCGCGGTATCGCCGGTGATCGCGACGGTGCGGCCGGCGCGGGCGTCCCCCATCACCTCGCCGGGACGCACCGGGCCGTCGGCGCCCTCCACCTCCTCTCCCCTCTGCAGCGCCGCGAAGGCCGGGCCTTCGGCGACGCCGAGCCGCTTCGCGGCCTGCGGGTCGAACCGCCCCGGGCGCTCGTCCTCGACCAGCACGTAGCCGTTGGCCCGCACGCTGTGCTCGACGGCAAAGGCCTGGACCTTGGCGCCGTCCCGGCGGATCGCTTCGCCGGGCTCGATTTCCGCCAGGTCGATGTCATAGCCCGTGCGCCCAATCAGCTTGCCGAGCGTCTTGAAGAGGTCGCGCAGGCCGCGCGGGCCATAGATCGTCAGCGGCTCCTCGCGAGCGGTCAGGTCGTAGGTCTTGAGCAGGCCCGGCAGCCCGAGGATGTGGTCGGCATGGAAGTGGGTCAGGTAGATCTCATCGACCTGACTCAGTCCCAGCGAGCGCTGCAGCTGGCGCTGCGTGCCTTCGCCGCAATCGAACATCATCCGCCGGCCGCCCCGGATCAACATCACGCTCGCGGTCGAGCGCCGCGCCGAGGGCACCGACCCACCGGTACCGAGGAAGATCGCCGAGAGATCCATGCGGCCTGCGAGCTTAGGCGACCGGGCGGGAAGGCCGCGCGAAGCTAGACTGGGAGCCCAGGCGCCCGTAGCTCAGCTGGATAGAGCGCATGCCTCCGGAGCATGAGGTCACAGGTTCGAATCCTGTCGGGCGCGTATCGGCATGGCTGGCGCGGGCCGCGGGCGCTCCGCCCCGGCTTCCAATACTGTCGCGACCGATGCGAGAGCTGCTGCAATCGATGCGCGGGGAACTGGGCGACGTGATGCGGGACGTGCGAACCCTGCGGCCGCCACGGGGAGCGGTGCTGGTGGTCGCGATCGGGTTGCTGGCGACGATCGCCGCAGCGCTGCTCAGCAGCGACAAGCTGATCGGGGTGACGACCCTGGAATGGGTCGAAGAAGCGAAGGTTCCCGATTCCAAGCGCGTCGCGATTCCCGGCGGCGGTGAGATGCAGCTGACGGAAGCCGACGTCAAGGCGACCGAAGCCAACATCGGCGAATACACGCTCTTCCGCACCGCCGTCGTGTTGAACGTCTCAGCCGGCTCGGCGATCGGCCAGGCCCGCCTGCGCTGCGTGATCAACGTGCCGAAGCGGACGATCAGCACCAAGACGTACACCAGTCGCGCCTCCTATCCGCGCTCGAGCGAAGAACTCGCAGAACAGGGGACGCCGGGGGAAAACTCCGCGGTCGAGTTCAGTTCGCACGGAACAGACTTCGCGCTGGTCGAAGTCGGCGACGTGCTCGGCGAACGCTATACACGGCAGAAAGGCATCGTGGTCGAATGGCCGAGCTACCGCATCGGCCGGCAGGTTTGGAAATACGGAATGCCGCCGGGCCGTCCCAAGGAAGACCTGACCCTGCCGATGCTCTCGATCTGGCGCACGACAACCGAACCCGCCGCCCACTTCTCCTGCACGGTCGAAAACTCTTCCGGATCGGCGACCGTGAGCACCGCCGGCAAGCTCGCCAATCCCTCCTAGTCAAAGTCTCCTAGGGCGCGACCAGCAGCTCCGGCCCTTCGATTCCTTTGCCGACCTTGTTCAGCTTCGGGTTGGCCGGGGCGCCTTCCATCCGCGCGGCGTCGAGTGGCGCGCACATCGCAATCGCGTCCTCGACGTCGAGGTCGGGCCGCAGCCAGGTAGCCTCGGCCTCCGGGGTGGGCAGGATCGCCGGCATCCGGTCGTGCACCTTGGCGACGACCTCGTTCGGGGTCGTGGTGACGATCGTGCAGCTGTAGA
>CAZQET010000151.1:0-7960 GCA_964591825.1 uncultured Conexibacteraceae bacterium | reverse complement strand
TCAACTCGGTGATGACCGCGGGCCTCCATCACTCCTGGCGCAAACGGGCGGCGGACGGGGCCGAGCTCGGCCCCGGCGACGCCGCCCTCGACGTCTGCTGCGGCACCGGCGACCTCGCACTGGAGCTGGCGCAGCGGGTGGCGCCCGGCGGACACGTGATCGGCTGCGATTTCTCCGAGCCGATGCTCGACCTCGCCCGCGAGAAGGCGGGGGGTCGGGGGGTCGGGGGGGTGCGCTTCGAGTGGGCGGACGCGCTCAGCCTTCCCTACGACGCCGGCCGCTTCGACGCGGTCACGGTCGGCTTCGGCGTTCGCAACCTCGCCGACCTGGGGCGCGGCCTGGCTGAGATGACGCGGGTGCTGCGCCCCGGCGGGCGCCTCGTCGTGCTCGAGATCACCAAGCCGACGCGGCCGCCGCTCTCGACCTTCTTCTCGCTCTGGTTCGATCGCATCGTGCCGCTCCTGGGCAGCTTCTCCGACGAGTCCGAGGCCTACGCCTACCTACCCGAGTCGGTGCACTCCTTCCCGTCGCCGAGCCGCCTGGCCGAGCTGATGGACGGCGCCGGGCTGAGCGGGATTCGCTGGACGATCCTCGCCGGCGGCATCATCGCCATCCACAGCGGCGTTCGCGGGTGACCCGCCCCTCGGCCGTTCCGCCGCCGGTGACGGCGGTTCTCGACGCCTCGAGCCGCTGGCTGCCGCGCTGCCTGGGCGAGGTCGAGGAGCTGCTGCGCGAGCAGAGCGGCGGTCACGGCGAGCTGCTCGGCGAAGCCGCCGCCGCGACCCTGGCCGCCGGCGGCAAGCGCCTGCGGCCGCTGCTCGTCCTTCTCTGCGCGGGCCCCGATCGGGCCTCCGCCGCGCTGCGGTCGGCTGCTGCGATCGAGCTGGTCCACATGGCGACGCTGGTCCACGACGACGTCCTTGACGACGCCCCCCTGCGCCGCGGAGCGCCGACGGTCGTCGCGACATCGGGCCGCGCCAGGGCGACCGCGGTCGGCGACCTGCTCTTCTCGCGCGCCTTTGCCCTTCTGGCCGAGAGCGGCGACACCCGCGCCGTCTCGCTCCTCGCCGGCGCCTCGGTCGCGCTCGCCGAGGGCGAGCTGATGCAGCGCCATGACGCCTTCGACATTGCGATCTCGGAAGGTCGCTACCTGGACCGCTGCCGGCTGAAGACCGCCGCCCTGTTCGAAGCCGCCTGCCTGATGGGCGGGGAGGTGCGCGCCCTCGCCGCCTTTGGCTCCGCGATCGGGCTCGCCTTCCAGCTGCTCGACGACGTCCTCGACGTCTCCGGACCGGCCGAGCGCACGGGCAAGGCGCGGGGGACCGACCTACTCGACGGCACGGTGACCCTGCCGCTGATCCTCGCCGCGCGCTCGGAGCCCTCGATCCTCGAGGAGGAGTTGCGCCAGCTCGATCCCGCTACGGCCGAGGGTCTCTGCGAGCGGATCGCGGCGACGGGAGCACTCGAGTCGGTGCGCGAACGGGCGTTGGCGATGGTCGAGGAGGCGAAGTCGGCCCTGCGCTCCTCCGCCCTGGCCGCCGAGCAGAAGCACCTGCTTGGCCTGGTCGCCGACGGCGTGGTCCAGAGATACTCCTAGTCCAAGCCGGGCTAGCGGAAGTCGTCGGCGGTGATCAGGTCGGCGGCGAGTGCGGCGCTGAAGGTCTCGACGACGTACTCCATGTTCTCGTGCTCGAGCGTCTTCAGCACCTCGCTGAGAGCACGGGTGCCGAGGTCGAGCTGCTCGTCGAAGGCATCGATCTCGGCTTCCGCGTAGACGGCGTCGTTGCACCATTCGCACTCGGGGCAGCGCCGCCAGAGGCGCCAGTGGCCGCGGTCGCCGGCCTGCTCCCAACAGGTCGGCTGCACCAGCGAGGAGTCGCAGCTCGGGCAGACGTGAAGGCCGGCTGTCCTCGTCTGGCTGGCGCTCGTGTCTCGCATGTCTGCACTATCGAACCCGCGAAACGCTCACTCCATCCGCACTTTCCCGTAGCGGAGCGAGAAAGTCCGAATATCGGGTAGGCGGTCGGATCGATAGATGCGAGGAGCAAGCCGATCCGGTCGGCGGAAATCGGCGACCGTTACCATTGGCCGATGCCAAACGTAGGACCATTCGAGCTCGCGATCGTGCTGATCATCGCCCTCGTCGTCTTCGGCCCCAAGCGGCTGCCCGAGCTGGGCCGCTCGCTCGGCAAGGGCATCCGCGAGTTCCGCGGATCGCTCAGCGGCGAGAGCCACGAGCCGGAGCGCACCGAGGCGATCGAGCCGCCCAGGCCCGCCGCCAATCAGAGCGCCGACGGCGAGACGGTCGCTCACGACAACCACTAGGAGCGAGGCATGGCCAGGATGAGGCCGGTCTCTCACGAGGACCAGCTCACCCTGGTCGAGCACCTGGACGAGCTGCGCACGCGGATCATCGTCTGCTTGGTCGTGCTCACCGTGGCCTTCGGCCTCTGCTTCTGGCAGAACCACCTGCTGCTCGAAATCGCCTCCCGACCGCTGCCCAGCGACCACGAGAAGCTGCTCACCTTCGGCGTTGCCGAGCCGTTCACGATCACGATCACGGTGGCGGCCTACGGGGCGCTGATCCTCTCCCTGCCGGTGCTGATCTACCAGCTCTACGCATACGTGCTGCCCGCCTTCAGCGACCGCGAGCGGCGGGTCGTGCTGCCGATCGTGCTGCTCGCCCCCGTCCTCTTCCTCGCCGGGGTCGCCTTCGCCTATTACCTCGTGATGCCGGCGGCCGTCAAGTTCCTGCTCAACTTCAACGACAGCCAGTTCAACGTCCAGGTGCGGGCTCGCGACTACTACAGCTTCTTCTCGACAACGATGCTGGCCGGCGGCATCGTCTTCCAGCTGCCGCTGGCAATCCTCGCCGTCACCCGGCTGGGAATCGTCAGCGTCGAGCAGATCTCCCGCAACCGGCGCTATGCCTACCTGATCATCGCGATCGTCGCCGCCGCTCTGCCCGGCGTCGACCCGGTCTCGATGCTGATTGAGATGGTTCCCCTGCTTGTTCTGTTCGAGTTGAGTATCTTGATCGCTCGTGCCTTCGGCTCGCCGAGGGCGGCGGGAGGTTTGGCAAGGCCCTCAACCCAGGAGCGGTGATTCGAGTTGGCGGAAAGCGGCGAACGGCGGATGCTCTTCGACATTCGCGGGCGACGGAAGCACGTCGTCCGGGTCGTCTACGCGATCCTCGCCCTGCTGATGGGGGCGAGCCTCTTCCTCGTCGTCGGCCCCTTCAACATCGGCAACCTGCTCGGCAACAACAGCAGCACCTCGAGCGCCGCCAAGATTCTGCAGGAACAGGCTGAACGCACCGAACAGAAGCTGCGGCGCGAACCTGAAAGCGAAGCGCTGCTGCTCTCCCTGACCAGGACGCGGATCGGCGCCGCCAACGCGCTCACCGAAACGAGCTCGGAAACCGGGCTCACCACATTCTCGCCAGAAGGCAAGGAAGAACTCCGCCGCGGCGTCGAAGCCTGGCAGACCTATCTGAAGCAGACCAAGGAACCGAAGGCGTCGGCGGCGCTGCTCGTCTCGCGCGGCTACTTCAGCCTTGCCGAATCGTCGTTCGAACTCGAAGAAATCGTCGAAAACATCGAAGGAGCGGTGCGCGCCCAGCGCCTCGCCGCCGAAGCCCAGCCCTCGATCGGCACGCTGACCACGCTCGCCATCTACGAGTACTACGCGGGCAACTTCGCCGCCGGCGACAGGGCCGCGAAGCAGGCGGAAGCGAAGGCGACGAGCAAGTCCGAAGCGAAGGAAATCTCCAAACAGATGCAGGAATACCGCAAGCGCGGTAAGGCTTTCGAAGCCCAGAGAAAAGAATTCGCCAAACAGGAAAAGACGCAGGGCAAAGAACGCCTCGAAAACCCGCTCGGCGGCCTCGGCGGCTCCGGCGCAAGCCTCGGCGGATGAGAAAAGTGGGCCGTGCTGGGCTCGAACCAGCGACCTTGAGATTAAGAGTCTCCTGCTCTACCAACTGAGCTAACGGCCCCGGGCCGGGAAGTATAGGAAGGCGCGCTGCTCAGCGGTACGTGCAGGGCTTTTCGACGCTGCCGTCGATGATCGTGCCGTCGGCGAAGGTGAAGCGGCCGCGGGTGCGGAAGATGCCATCGCCGCAGCGAGCGGTGATGTAGCTGCGCTGCTGGCCGCGGAAGCTGTAGCGCCTGCCGATCGTCGCGTCGATATGGACCAGAGAGCCGCGGCCGGCGGCAATCGGCGGGATGTCGATCGTCGCCCGGTAGCGGTAGAGGCCCGAGCGCTTTTCGATCGGCACCGTGATCACGAAGCTCTGCACGGCGGGCACGGTCGTGCGTGCCTGCAGGATCACCGTCGGCTTGCCTTCCAGGCGCGGGCCGTTGAAGATCGTCAGCAGCGAGCCGGCGGTGATCGGGGCGCCGCCTTCGCTCGCGATCTCGGCGCTCACGTGCCCGGTGCCGACGATCGCCCCGCTGCAGCGACTGCGCGCTTCGGCGGGCGTCGCTTCCTCGAGCTGGGCGGGCTGGCAGACCGGCAGACCGGCGGTGCTGAGCCTGCCGTCGCGATCGAAGTCGAGGATCAGCTGCTGCAGCTGCGCCGGCACGCTGCCGTCGACGGTCCTCAGGTTGGCGCGGCCCTTGAAGTCGATCGGCGCGTAGCTGTGGCGGGGGAGCTTGTGCGGCGTGAAGCCGCCGTCCGCGGTGAGCACGAGGTCGCCGGTCTTGACCAGCGCCGCGTTTGCCGCGCCCGCGCCGAGGACGCAGCAGAGCAAAAACCCAGCTGCCAGAAGCCGCTTCAAATCTCCTCCTGCGTCCAGGCTAGCGCGCGGGAAGCGCCGGCCGGTTCGATCCTTAACACAGTCTTCTGCAATCGGGGCCCCGCTCGACGGCGCGGACCGCCAAACTATGGCTCGTGCCTGTGAGGAGGAGCAGGGGGCGGGACGACCCGAGCGCCAAGCGTGGCGGGAAACGCCGCGCCCCCCTGATGCTGCGCCACCCGAAGCGGACGCTCCTGGTTGGGGCGCTGGTCGTCGCCGGGCTCTCGATCTTCGGCTTCAGCCTGGAAGAAAAGCTCAACCCGAGCACGATCGAAATCCAGGGCACGAATACGAATCGCGCGACCAGGATGCTGAACGAATACTTCGGCGACTCGGCGCCCTTCGTGGTCTTCCTCCACGGCGCCCCGAAGGCGATCGACGAACAGGGGCCGAGGCTGATCCGGGTGCTGCGCCGCGATCCAAAGGTGACGACGCTCTCGCCCTGGGACCGTGGCGCGGTCGGCCGTCTGCGGCCCTCGCCCAACCGCGCCTTCATCCTGCTCGACTTCCACGTCGACAACAACCAGGCGGTTCACGACAAGGTCCCGCTGCTCAACGAAACGCTCGAAGACACGATCCACGCCCCGGTCCAGGCCGACCAGACGGGCGTCGCCACCCTTTCCCGGGCAATCGAGGACAAGTCGATCTCGAGCACCGAGCACTCCGAGCTGATCGCCCTGCCGGTCCTGCTGATCGTGCTGCTGCTCGTCTTCCGATCGCCGATCGCCGCCGCGATCCCACTTGGCTTCGGCACTCTCTCGGTGCTCTCCTCACGCGGCCTGCTGGCGATCCTGACGAGCTTCTTCGACGTCAGCGCGATCGCCCTCGTCGTCTGCTCGATGCTCGGCCTGGCCCTGGGCGTCGACTACGCGCTGCTGATGGTCTCGCGCTTCCGCGAGGAGCTGGCCGAGGGCGCCGATCCGGTCACCGCCGCTTGGCAGACCCGACGCACCGCGGCGCGAACGGTCGCCTTCGCCGGCAGCACGCTGGTGCTCTCGATGGTCGTTGCCATGCTCGTCGTGCCGGGCGCCCTACTCGCCTCCCTCGCTGGGACCCTGGCGATGGTGGTCGTGCTCACGGTGCTGATCGCG
The DNA here is from genome assembly GCA_964591825.1 of uncultured Conexibacteraceae bacterium. GTDB lineage: Bacteria > Actinomycetota > Thermoleophilia > Solirubrobacterales > 70-9 > VRUE01. The sequence continues at coordinate 2,071 of CAZQET010000151.1, read as the reverse complement.
ACGCTGCTCGGCCCCTCCGTCCTCGTCCTGGTCGGCACCAACGTCGATCGCTGGCGGATCGGAGCGGCGCCAAACGGGGAACGCTCGCGCCTGATGTCGCTCGTCGCCGCGGCTCTCCGCCGACCCGCCCCGGTCGCGGCCGTGATCGGACTCGTCGTCCTGCTCTTGGCGGCCCCCGCGCTGGCGCTCAAAACCGGCCCGTTCAGCATCGGCCAGCTGCCCAAGTCCGATCCCGCTCGCAAGAGCGCCGAACTGATCGAAGCGTCGGCGGGCGGCGGCCTCGAAGCCCCCTTCGTGATCGTCGCCGCCAATCCGAACGGACCGATCACCGAAGAAGGCACGTTGGACACTCTGAGCCGCTGGCAGCGACGTATTGCGCGCACGCCGGGGGTGCAGAGCGTGATCGGTCCGAGCCAGCTCGCGAGCAGCGTCAAGCCGCTGCAAAAGGGCCTCTCGGGGCTGCTCAGCTCCAACGAACAGGTGGGTCCTCTCGCCAACCTCAACCGGCTCGGCAAGAACATCGATCGGGTCTCCGACGGCGTCGCCGCCGTCCGCAACGGGCTCTCACGAGCCACGGCGGGAGCGGCCCTGCTCGCCGAAGGCTCCGGGAAGGCCGAAGCGGGCGCGATTCAAATCGCCGCCGGAATCGGCGAAGCGATCTCCGGCAGCCAGGAAGCCGTCGACGCCCTCGACCAGATCTCGAAGGGCAGCGCGCAGCTGGCGAAGGCGAACGAACGGGCGGCGCTCGGCGCCCTGCAGCTCCGCTTCGCCACTCATGACGTCGTCCCCGAAATCAACGCCAACGCGCTTCCGCGCGCCAAGCGGCATGTGCGCGCGATCGAAAAAACGGCTACCGAAGAGGTTCCGCAGGCTCAGGCAAACGCGCAGACGGGCAGCGACAAGACGAATGAAGCGCTGCAGCAGCTCGAAGCTATGACCGTGGGCAAGTCCGATCCAAACTACGACGCGACCTTGAACGCGCTGCGCGAGGCGGCGGCCGTGGCGGGCGGCCTGACGGGCGAACTGAGCGCGCTGCAGGAAGCGCTCACGAACCAGGCCGACGAAGCCAAGGAAGTGCAGCGCTGGATCGAAAGCAGCCTCGAACACCAGGAACAGATCGCCTCGGCCGCCAAACGCCTCCTCGAAGGCCTCGAAGAAATCAAAAAAGGCAGCAAGGAACTCGCCCGCGGCACCGCCAGGCTCGACCGCGAAGCGCAGAAAGAAAGCAAGCAGCTCGCTCCGGCGCAGGACGGCGCCGAAGCGCTGGTCGCCGGCCTTGCCCAGCTGACCGGCGGGACCACCGAACTCGAACGTCGCCTGGCCGAGTTCTACACGCGCTCCTACCCCCTGCAGAGGGGCTCGCGGCGGATCGCGGTGCGGGTCGAATCCCAGAACGAAACCATCCAGCGGCGGGTCGACAGGCTGCGCAATACCTCGCCGGGGATCTTCGAATCCGGCTACTTCGTCCTCTCCGCCCTCGACGGCACCACCGGCGAGCGGCACGAACGGGCCTCAGAAGCGGTCAACCTCCAGCATGGCGGCCAGGCGGCGACCCTTCTCGTGTTCCCCAAGGAACCGCTCAACTCCTCCGGCTCGATCGCGCTCAACGGGAAGCTCGACGACGCCGCCGGCACTCTCGGCAAGGAGGCCGACCTGAAGACAGGCGTCACCGGGGGACCCGCGATCCTCAACACCTTCAGCAAGGTCACCAGAGACAGCCTGCCGATCGAGATCGCGGCGATCACCCTCGCCACCTTCCTGGTCCTGGTCATCGTCCTGCGTGCGTTGCCGCTGGCGGCGCTGGCGATCGGACTCAACCTGGCCTCGGTTGGGGTCGCCTTCGGTGTGCTGATGCTGCTCACCAACGTGCCCGAAGGCTGGCCCCTGGGCGGCCGCACCTACATCGACGCGGTCAGCACGGTGATGATCTTCGGAGTCGTCTTCGGCCTCTCGATCGACTACGCCGTTTTCCTCCTCGTGCGCATGCGCGAGCACTACGACCGCCACGGCAACAACGCCGAGGCGACGGACATTCTCCGGACGCAGCCCGTTGATGGGTTTGCCGTCGAGC
>CAZQET010000150.1:0-3075 GCA_964591825.1 uncultured Conexibacteraceae bacterium | reverse complement strand
TCTCCGTCTTCGGCTACGGCGATCACCCCGAGTGGGGCCACCACATCGGCGGCTCGGACGCCTCGGGGATCGTCTGGAAGGTGGGGGAGGGGGTGACCCGTTGGAAGCCCGGCGACGAGGTGGTGGTGAACCAGGGCCAGTACTCCTACGAGGACATGGAGGTGCATGGGTTCGAGCCAACCGTGGCGCCGAGCCTCGGCGCCTGGGGCTATGAGACCACCTGGGGCTCCTTCGCCCAGTTCACCAAGGTGCAGGCCCAGCAGCTGCTGCCGCGACCGCGCAACCTGAGCTGGGCCGAGTCGGCCTCCTACGGCCTCGCCTACTTCACCGCCCACCGGATGCTGGTCAACCGCTGCAACCTGCAGATCGGCCACAACGTGCTCGTTTGGGGGGCGTCGGGCGGGCTCGGCGTCTTCGCCATCCAGCTCTGCAAGGCGGCGGGCGCCAACGCCGTCGGCGTCGTCTCCTCCGAGGAGAAGGGTGAGCTGGCCAAGCAGCTCGGCGCCGTCGACTACGTCGACCGCCGCGAGTTCGGCGAGATGATGCGCAGTTCCGACAACCTCGTCGACCTCGACGCCGAGAACGAACGGGTGAAGGCCTCGAAGGCCTTCGCCAAGCGGGTCAAGTCGATCCTCGGCGACGCGCCGGACATCGTCTTCGAGCACGTCGGCCAGGCGACCTTCCCGACCTCGGTCTTCACCGTGAAGCCGTTCGGCAAGGTGGTCATCTGCGGCGCCACCACCGGGTTCAGGCTCGACCTCGACGTGCGCTACCTGTGGATGCGCCAGAAGGAGATCGTCGGCTCCCACGGCGCCAACGCCTACGAGAGCATGAAAGCCAACGAGCTGATGGCGCAGGGCAAGGTGCGGCCGGTGCTCTGGCGGACGATGGGCTTCGAGGGAGTGCCGGAGGCCCACCAGCTGATGTTCGAGAACAAGCACCTCGGCAAGATCGCGGTTCTGGTCGGGGCCGCCTCCGAGGAGGAGGGACGCAACGTCGACGGTCCCGGAGCGATCCGGGCCGAGGTGGGGGGGTGAGGCTGCACACCCGCCGCTGGGGCCCGGAGGGTCCCGAGGCGGTGGTCTGCCTGCACGGGATCGCACAGCACGGCGGCATCTTCGCCGGCCTGGGTGAGCGTCTGGCGGCGGGCGGACGGACGGTCGTGGCGCTCGACCTGCGCGGTCACGGCGCCAGTCTGCGCGAGCCGCCCTGGAATACCGCCACCCACGTCGCCGATGCCCTGGAGGCCGTTGCGACGCTGGGCGTCGAGCGCGCCACCTGGGTTGGGCACAGCTTCGGCGGCCGGGTCGCCGCGGCCTTGGCGAGCGAGGCGCCGGAGATCACCGCGCGCCTCGCCCTGCTCGACCCGGCGCTCGAAGTGGCACCCGAGAAAGCCCTGCGCAGCGCCGAAATCGAACGCCTCGACTGGAGCTTCGTCACTCCCGATGGCGCCCTCAACGCTCTGCTCTCGAACCTCTCGATGGTTGCGCCCTCGCACGAGCTGGTCGCCGAGTACGCCCGCGCTGACGTCAGCAAGGGGCCCGACGGGCGCTACCGCTTCAGCTTCTCGCCCGCGGCGGCGGTCGCCGCCTGGAGCGAGGCGGTGCTGCCCGCGCCGCCGATCGCGCGCTTGCCGACCCTGCTGCTCCACCCCGTGTTCTCCCCAACCGACCCCCAAGCCCAGGGGCACCGCTATCGCGACGCCCTCGGCGACCTGCTTAAGGTCGTCGAGGTCCCCAACGGCCACAACGTCCTCTGGGAGTCCCCTGAGCAGACGATCGCCGCGATCGAGGAGTTCGTCGCGGGGTCCGACTGAGCGGACCCGGTGCTTGCTCGATGAACTGACGCGCAAACAGGTGCGCTGGCGCCGTACTTTATGCACCGCCTGCGTACCGTGTCAAGCATCTATTAGTTTTTATCTCTACCTCTCGCGCAGGACCACGTCAGGGCGGCGGAGCCGGCCAGCGTTCCAGCGCCGGTCGCGGGTCGATCGGCCGGCCGCGGACGTGGATCTCGAAGTGCAGGTGACAGCCGACGGTGCGGGCGTTGCCGGTCTTGCCGACGAAGCCGACCAGCTCGCCGGCGTAGACCAGCTCGCCGCGGTGCACGAGCGCCGGCCGCGGCATGTGGGCGTAGAAGTAGGAGCGGTGCTCGCCCTGGCCGTGGATCAACAGGTAGTTGCCGTAAAGCACCGGGTCATAGCCGCTGCGCAGCACCCTGCCGGTGCGCACCGCGACCAGCGGCGTTCCGCAGGCGGCGACGATGTCGAACCCTTCATGCGTTCGCCCGCCGTCTCGCGGCGCTCCGAATTCCCCGATCGGCCCCCGAGTCCAGTGTGGCCCGTCGACCGGGAAGACGTGGCTGTAGTAGCTGGTGCCGCCATCGAGGCGGGCTGCAGAGGCGGGGGCGGCGAGGACCGCGAGGGGAAGGAGCGCTAGGAGGAGCCGGCGCTTCAGTGGTGCTCGATGACCCGATCGACGAGGCTGTACTCCTTGGCTTCCTCGGCGCTCATGAAGTAGTCGCGATCGGTGTCTTTGGTGACCTTCTCGAAGGGCTGGCCGGTGTGCTTGGCGAGGATCTCGTCGAGGCGGCGGCGCACGTCGATGATCTCTTTGGCGTGGATCTCGATGTCGGTCGCCTGTCCTTCGAAGCCGGAGGAGACCTGGTGGATGAGGATCTTCGAGTTGGGCAGCGCCATCCGCTTGCCCGCGGCGCCGCCGGAGAGCAGCAGAGCGCCCATGCTCATCGCGATCCCGACGCAGATCGTCTGCACGTCGGGCTTGATGAACTGCATCGTGTCGTAGATCGCCAGGCCGGCGTATACCGAGCCGCCGGGCGAGTTGATGTAGAGCGAGATGTCCTTGTCGGGATCCTCGCTCTCCAGGTGCAGCAGCTGGGCCACGATCAGGTTGGCGATGTCCTCGGTCACCGCCGTCCCCAGAAAGACGATCCGCTCGTTGAGCAGCCGCGAGTAGATGTCGAAGGAGCGCTCCCCCCGCGACGTCTGCTCGACCACCATCGGCACCAACGGACTCATGGCGCGCACTCTATAGGAGCGGGCGGCCCCGCGGCGGG
>CAZQET010000149.1:0-12378 GCA_964591825.1 uncultured Conexibacteraceae bacterium | reverse complement strand
CCGCGCCGCGTGGCCGTAGCGGAACGCGAGCTGGGACACGGTCGCGTCGCCAACCCCCTCCGGCGCCTCGAGGTCCTCGGCGCGCGCCTCCATCCCGAGCGGGATCTCGGCGGTGTGGCAGGCTGCCTCGCGGCCATCGCGCTCCACCATGCGGTCGACGACCTGCTTCGCCATCCGTCGCCAGGTGGTCAGCTTGCCGCCGGTGATCGTCAGCAGCCCGGATGAGGTCTCATACAGCTCGGCCCGACGCGAGATGTCGACCGACTTCTTCGGGTCGCCGGTCGAGATCAACGGTCGCACCCCTGCATAGGCGCCGACCAGGTCCGGGCGGCCGAGCTCGGTGCCGAAGAACTCGTTGACCGCGTCGAGCAGGTACTCGACCTCCTCCCCGCCCGGCCGCGGGTGGTCGATGTCGCCTTCGAAGTCGACGTCGGTGGTGCCGATCAGCGTCCGCCCGTACCAGGGCAGGGCGAAGATCGCCCGTCCCTCTCCGGCGGGGACGATGCAGGCCGCCGACCCGGTCGAGAGGTCGGCGCGGTCGACGAGGAGGTGGGTGCCGCGACTCGGCTTGATCCGCGGGACGTCCTCCTCCTCGACCACCTCCTCGGGGCGGAGGAGGTCGGCCCAGACCCCGGTCGCGTTGACGACGTTGTCGGCGCTCACCTCGAGCCGCTCTCCTGACTCGCCCTCGACGAACGCGACGCCGCTCGCCTTCCCCTTCACCGAGATCAGCTCTGTGACCTCGGCCCCGTTGAGCATCACCGCTCCGAACCGCTCGGCCTCGCCCAGGACCGTGAGGACGAGGCGGACGTCGTCGGTCTGGCAGTCGTAGAAGAGGTAGGCGTCGTTCGGGTCGCGGGGCTCGAGCGAGGGAACCATCTCGAGCAGCTCCTCGCGGCCGATCGTGCGGTGGCGGTCGGGCGACCAGTAGTAGTTCTCGTCGCCCTCCTTGGCGGAGCGCATCTCGCGGCGGCTGCGACCGACCCTGGTCGTCGCCATCACGTCGTACATGTTGAGCCCGATGCCGAGACCGCGCTGGCGGCGCTCGTCGGGGAAGGCGGGGACGATGAAGGGCGTCGGGTAGACCAGGTGCGGCGCCAGCTGGACCATCAGCTGGCGCTCCAGCAGCGCCTCCCGGACCAGTCCCAGATCGAGGTTCTGCAGGTAGCGCAGGCCGCCGTGGACCATCTTCGAGGAGCGGCTCGACGTGCCGTCGGCGTAGTCGCCGCGCTCCAGCAGAGCGACCGAGTAGCCGCGCGCAGCGGCGTCGAGGGCGACACCGGCGCCGGTGATTCCGCCGCCGATCACGACCACCTCGAAGCGCTGGCCGGCGATCGCCTCGATTGCGGCGGCCCGCGACAGCATCAGGAAAGGAACTCCGTCGCCTGCTCGACCGGGGGGCGCTCCGGGGCATCCTTCTCCTGGCGCGGCCGGCCGAGGTGCAGGAGACCGACGAAGCGCTCGCCGTCGGTCAGGCCAACCGCCTCGCGCCCCGCGGCCGAGCGCAGCAGGCCCGGCGTGCGCCAGTAACCGGCGTAGCCACGCGCGTGGGCGCTGAGCAGCACGATGTAGGAAGCGACCGCGGTGGCGTGCAGGTCCTCCTCGTTCTGGATCGGGTCTGCGCCGAGCGCGCTGGAGACGACGATCAGCGTCGGCGCCCGGTCGAGCTTCGCCGCGCCCTCCTCCCCGGCCGCCGCCTTGAGCCGGGCGAGCGTCTCCGGGCCGACGACCCGGAACCGCCAGGGCGCGGTCAGGTGGTGGTTCGGCGCCCAGCGGGCGAGCTCGAGCAGCTCGAGGATCTCCTCGCGCGCCAGCGGCTCCGCCTGGAACGCCTTGTGCGTGCGCCGCGTCCGTATCGCCGTCTCGACGTCCATCGCCCCAACATAACCGCGCTCGCCGTTACCAGGCGAAGCGACGGCCGAGCCACCAGGGCAGGCCGATCGCCAGCGCCGTCGCCAGAGCGCCGATGCCGAGTGGGGCCCAGGGCGAGGGCGAGTTGCCCGAGGCGGTGACCGGCGCCGGCCCCCCCGTCTCGAGATCGGGCGAGGGCACTTCGCGCCCCGCGCCGGGTGCGGAGCCGGCGCTGGCCGGCGGCAGCGCGCCGCTGCCGGTCGATGGCGCCGGCGCGGTCGGAACCTCGCTCTGACCCGGCGCGGGAGCCGTCGCTTCCGGCAGGGTCGGCAACGGCGACGCTTCCGGCGTCGAAGTGGTGCCGTGCGAGGGTGCCGGGCTCGTCGAAGGCGAGGACTTCTTAGCCGGCTGCGGCTGGCGCGGCGGTGGCGAGATCGGCATCGCGTCGCCGGCGACCGCGACCAGCGCCTGGCCCGTAACCCATACCGGGGTCTGGTCACTCGAGGCCGAGTAACGGTAGTGACCGTCTTCGGCCTGGCGGGCCGCCAGATAATCCAGGGTGCTGCTGCCAGCGGCGCCCGCCTTCGCCGGGTCGGCGCCAACCGCGATCATTCCCTGCGCCGCCCAGGCCGTCGACTGGGAGTTGACCGGCCCGCCGGAGCCGAGCGCGAAGCCACCGTCGCCATGCTGGTGCTTGCGCAGGTAGGAGAGCGCTTTCTGAGCGGCTTTGGTGTTGGGGATCGCCTGCATCACCGAGCCGGTCACGTCGGCGTTGCTCGGCTGCCCGGGCACGTCGCCCCAGCCGCCGTCGTCGTTCTGCACCCCGGCCAGCCAGGAGATCGTCTCGCCAAGGCTGCCGTCCGCCCCGGCCGCCCGCAGGGCGACGACGGCAAACGAGGTCGTACCGGGCCAACCGACGTAGGAGCCGTTCGCCGCCCGCCGCTGCAGCAGGTCGGAGACCAGGTTGCGCCCGCCGAAGGAGCGCGGATCGGCGCCGGCGCCCTCGAGAGCGACGATCGTGCGAGCGAGGTCGCCGGGGCTGCTGACTTCGTCGAGGTGGCCGCGCAGGTAGTCGATCGGCGTGCGATCGCCGCTGCCGACGTCGAAGGGGTTGCGCCCCGCTGCCTCCAGCCCGAGCATCGCCCAGCCGGTGAGCGCAGCGCTCGAGTCCTCGCCGGGCGAGGAGCCGAAGCCGCCGTCGCCATTCTGGGCCGATTCGAGCCAGTCGGCGGCGCGGCCGGCGTCGTCAGCGCGGGCTGTGCCCGGCATCGCGGCAGGGACCAGCAGGAGCGCGACGAGGATCGCCGCCATCGCCGCCGGCGTGCGCGTCCGCCACTGGAAGCGGCGACGGAAGCGAGTCAGCATTCGCACCATCGCCGGGCCGACGAGCAGCGCGAAGGCGACGTTGCCGGCGACGTGGGCGACATCGAACGGCACCGCCCGCGCCTCCAGGGTGAGGAAGCGCTCGATCGAGAGTTCTCCGCCGTAGGTCGCCATGAGTGAGAAGTTGAGAAGCAAACCGTAGGCGATCCCGGCGGCGCCGCAAACTGCGGCGAGGCTGAGGCGACCGGCGTTGCGCACCCCGAGCGCCAGCGCCGCCCCCATCAGCCCGCACATTCCCCAGCCGGCCATCTGCCACGGCGTCCAGGGACCCTGGCCGAACCAGAAGTTGGAGACCAGGCCGGCGAGGGCGCCGACCGCGAAGCCCGGCGCCGGCCCCAGCGCGTAGCCGGCGAAGACGACGATGTCGGTGGTCGGCTTGACATTGGGGAAGGCAGCAAAGGCGATCCGCCCGGCGATCGCCAGGGCGGCGAGAGCGGCCACGAGGGCGACGACCTGGGAGGGCGGCCGCGAGCGCTCATACCAGGCGAACCCCCCAAGAAGAACCACCCCAAGAATCAGGAAGCAAGCCAACTCCCAGGACATCAGCCGCCTCCTCCTTCTCCCTCTCCCCCCGCTGACTTCGTCTTTTCTCTCGCTATACGTCCAAAAAAAACGAAGTCAGCGGATTGGCGGAGGGCGTTGGCGCCCTGCTCGGGGGTGATCACGCCCGGGAGGTCGAGGACGCGGGCGACCTCGGTGGCGAAATACCAGCCACCGGAGAGCACCTCGGCGGCGGGGCCGTCGGCGATGACGACACCATCGCCGAGCAGCACGACCCGCTCGGCGAAGGCGGCGGCGAACTCGACGTCGTGGGTGGCGACCAGGAGGCCGGCGCCGCGGCTCGCCAGGTCGCCGATCAGATCGACGAGGTCGTTCTTACGCGCCCGGTCCATGCCGCGCGTGGGCTCATCGAGGGCGACCAATCCCGGCAGTCCGTCGCCCTCCAGGCGCCCAGCGAGCGTGATCGCCAGCGCCAGCCGCTGCCGCTCCCCCCCTGAGAGATCCCGCGGATCGGCGTCGACGGCGTGCTCCAGGCCAACCATGCGCAACGCCGCCATCCCCTCCTCTCCCGGCAGCTCGTCTCCCACTCGCTCTCGGACCAGATAGTCGCTGGGACTCTGGGTGAGCAGGGCAATGCCCCCTGGGAGCTCGTACTTCCCGCGAACGGGTTCGCCGAGGCCGGCGACCGTCCGCAGCAGCGTGCTCTTGCCCGCGCCATTACGACCCATCAGCGCCACCCGCTCGCCGCGATCGACCTGAAGATCGATTCCGCGCAGGATGTCGCGCGGTCCCGTTCCCGCGTCCAACTCGACCCAGAGATCCCTTGTTCGAAGACTGGGCTCGTCGGGATGGGAGTCGATCGCCCTCCTCACCTGCCGAGCAGGAGGACGATCGACTCCCATCCCGATCAGGACCTGACGGGCATCGCGCACGCCAACGGGCAACGGCTCGATGGCGGCAAGCGAGAAAAGGCGCGCGGCCGGCGTCTCCAGCGCGGGATCGGCCTCCTGAGCCCACGAGAGGAAGTCGCGAGGCGCCCCGTCGAAGGCGATCGCCCCCGCGTCCATCGCGACCACGCGATCGGCCGCGGCCAGGCAACGCTCGAGCCGATGCTCCGCGAGCAGAATCGCCACCCCCCACTCCTCGTTGAGACGACGGAGCAGCCAGATCAGCTCGTCGCCGGCCACCGGGTCAAGCTGGGAGGTGGGCTCGTCGAGGAGGACGAGCTTCGGCCGCGTGACGAGCGCGGCAGCCAGCGCCACTCGCTGAAGCTCCCCGCCGGAGAGCGTGTCGACGGTGCGACCGAGCAGATGCGGAATTGCCAGCGCGAGGGCCACCTCCTCGACCGCGCGCGCACGCGAGGCCGGCGCGTCGCCGCGCATCTCGAGCGGCAGCTCGATCTCGGCTGAGACCGTGGTCGAGACCACCTGGGTCTCGGGATCCTGCGCCACGTAGCCGACCGCAGCCGCCAGCTCGCCGGGACCGGTGGCGAGCGCGTCGATGCCGGCGACCTCGACCCGCCCCTCGACCTCGCCGCCGTGAAAGTGCGGAACGAGCCCGCAGGCGGCCCGCAGCAGCGTCGACTTGCCGCAGGCGGAGCGGCCGGCGAGGAGCGCGAACTCCCCCGGAGCAAGGGAGAGTGAGACGTCGCGCAGCGCCGAGCCGACGCTCTCGGGATAGGAGTAGGTGAGCCCCTCGACCGCGAGGGCGGCTGCGGGCGTTGCGCGCGTCTGAGCCGCGAACTGCATCAACTTCTCCATCTGCTGGATGGAGAAGTTGATGCAGTTCGCGTGGCGATGCGGGTGGAGGCGAGGTTGGCCGCGCGGATTGGACTGGAGTGGCGGGTGAGCTGGAGGCGGCGGGCCGGCGCGAAGCCGCTGAGCAGAACCACGCAGGCAACGGCGAGCGTCGGCAGGCCCGCACCCACCTCGATTGCCGGGTATTCGGCGAAGGCGTCGGCGCCCAACGCCTTTCCCGCGAGCGCCACCACGAGGACGACGGCGCCCACCACCCAGAAGCGGCGATCGTGCCGGGAGCGCCTTCCACTTCCCGTCCGGGTGAAACGCTTTGTCCTCCCATGGGGGGGACAAGACGTTGCACCCGCATTCGCCTGCCGGGTTCCCGCTCTGGTGAAACGTCTTTTCCACCTACGAGGGGGAGAAAACGTTGCACCTGACCTTGTGGTGAGGGAGTAGCCGCGGAGCTCGAGGGTGGCGGCGACGTCGACGGCGCGGTCCAGAGAGCCGGCGAGGAGGCGGCGCGCCAGCGGCGCCCTGCCGACCGGGGCGGCGGCGGGGCCGCGCAGGCGGGCGGCGTCGCGCAGGCGGGCGGCGTCGGCGGCAGCGACCGGGACGAGGCGCGAGACCAGGGTCGCGGTCAGGGCCGAGCGGCCGGCGAGGGGGCGCAGGGCGCGCAGCACGCGGTCGGGATCGACGCAGGCCGAGTAGACGGCGAAGGCAACCATCACGACCGCGGCGCGCAGGCCGAGCACGGCACCGGCGGCGATCGCCTCGAGGGTCACGTCGACCTGGCCGAGCAGCGGCCACTCCCCGAGGCGCGCGAGCACGGTCTCACCGCGGCTGACGACGATCGCGTTGACGAGGACGATCAGCAGGGCCAGCGTGAGCCCCATCCAGAGCGCTGCCCGCACCGCGGCGCGCGCCCCCGCCAGGAGCCCGGCCAGGATCAGGGCGCCTCCGGTCGCCGCCAGCACGATCGGGCTGGAGTAGAGGAAGGCGGCGGCCGTGAGCGCGCCGAGGTAGACGACCGCGGCGCCCGGCGAGGCCGTCTGCAGCGGCCCGTCGCGGGGCGTGTAGGCGAAGGGCGACCTCATCTCAGCGGCAGCGCCGTCCCCTCCCCCCCTTCGACCGCGACCGCGTAGCGATCGCGCAGATCAGCCGGGTCGAGCTGGCGCGCCGCCGCCGCGACGCCAACCGCACGGGCTCCAGTGACGACCCAGGTCGGCGGCGCTTCACCGTCGCGGGTCGCGGCGACCAGGCCGGCATCGGGGCCGAAATCGCGCTGCGGCCTGCCGTCTTCTCCGAGCCCCTGCAGCCGGTATTCACCCTGCCCGGCGGTGCGAAAGTCGGCGAATACCCCACTCGCCTGGGCGCCGCGTTCGATCTGGGCGGCCGCCGGGTCGCGCCGCAGTCGCGCCCAGGGCCCGACCAGCATCCGGATCGCGTCCGGCGGGCTGCCCGCGGTCGGCGTGACGCCGGCGCCGGCGAGCCGTTTGCGCGCCGTGGCGCAGGCCGGCCCGCCACCGAGGCACTCGACGACGACCGGATGCCACTCGCCCGCGTAGCCGCCGGCGAACGGCTGCGGCCAGGAGCCGACCACCGCCGGCACGTGCAGGGCCGCGCTCCAGTCCCGGTAGTCCCACCAGATGCTCTCGCCGCCGTGCAGGTCGTAGGCCGCCGCGCCAACGTTCGACTCGACGCCGTTGACGTAGAAGAGCCAGTCGAAATACCGCCTGGACGACGAGGCGCTTTCGAGGCCGTCGATCGAGTCGACGAAGTCGCCGCCATAGCTGGTCTCGATCTTCGCGTTGCGTTCGAGCACCCGCATCACCGTGTCGGCTTCGGTCACGTCGCCGACCTGCCGCCGCAGGAGCGTCGTCGTGCCGTAGTCCCTGGTCACGGTCAGCTCGACCGAGCCGACGTCCGCGCCGGGACCGAGGCCGCAGCCGGCAGCCGCGAGCGCCGCACCGAGCAGCGCGATCGCGACCGCCGTGCCGCGGCGGCGGGTCATTGAGCTGCCGGGCAGTTCCCGTCGACGCAGACCGGTACAGCGGCGGACGGGGTGTCCTTGCCGTGCTTGGCGACCAGGCTGGTGGGCGCCGAGAGCGTCACCGTCGCGTGCCCGGCGGAATCGGTCGGGCCGGAGGCTCCGCTGACGGTCGCCCCTTCGACCGGCGCGCGCTTGCCTTTTTCGTCGTAGGCGACGACCGTGACGGTGAAGGGCACGTTCGCCTGGGCGCTGGCGGGCGCGGTCAAGCCGAGCTCATCGGGGTACGGATAGGACCCGTAGCCCCAGAGCACTTCGTCGCCGGCGCGGACCTTCACCTTTTCGCCGCCGACCGGGGGCACCTTGTGGTTCAGCTTCACGTACCAGCTGCTCTTGCTGGTCGCGTTCGTGCCGCCGACGCCGCAGATGCCCAAGCCGAATTCGTCGAAGAAATGATCGGTGATCAGCAGCGGCCTCAGCGCCGAGGTGGACTGCGCCGCCCGCGCCAGCATGCCGAGCGCGGTCGGGCCCTTGAGCGACATCTTCCTACCGCTGCCGCCGGTGCCGGGACCAAAGCAGGTCGCCTTCGGGCTCGGCTTGACCGAAACGCTGCCGCCGGTGCCGAACGAGTCTTCGTCGAGCACCTTGCCGCCCTTGCCGACCACGCGCAGCGAGGCGACCGGGCCCTTCGCCGAGGCGACGGCGGAAAGCGAGAACGCGAAAACGAGAGCCAGCGCGCACGCGGCCGCCAGCCGGAATGGAACGAGTCTTGGCATTTAAGCCACCCTTTCCTCGAGGGTTGTCATGGCTGGCCGGGGACAGGTCTCCTGGCTTCCGGGGTTCCTCCGCCACGCCTTCCCGGGGAATCGGTGTCCTCCCCAGTGGCCGGCGCTCACGCGCCCGCAGCGGCCTTTGCCCGGTCACAGTGGCGGGACCGCGCCGGTTTCGCACCGGACTTCCCTTGACCACCGACCGTATTTACGGGCGCGAGTCTAGATGAACTTTCGTCCAGCGCGCTTGGCCGGCCGCGAAGGCTCAATCTACGCTCGCGCCGCAGCGGATCTCTGGACCAAAAGGGGGAGGACTATGAGACAGGGAATGCGGCTTCCGTCGCCGGCACTGATCGTCGCCGGCTTAGCACTGTTCGCGGCGCTGGGCGGGACGGTGTACGCGGCGAAGAAGAAGGCGCGGATCGACGGGCGGGCGGTGAAGGTGAAGTCGCTGCCCGGCAACCGGGTGAAGGTCCACTCGATCCCCGCGAACCGGCTCAAGCCCGGGGCGCTGAAGGGGCTGGCCGGCGCAGGGCCGGGGCCGATCACCGGCGCCGAAATCGACGAGCTGACCCTGGGGCAGGTCCCCGAGGCGGCGCACGCGCTGGAAGCCGACACCGCGAAGAGCGCCGACGACGCGCAGACGGCCCTCAACGCGGTCAACGCCGTCAACGCGCAGACGGTCAACGGCCACTCGGTCGGCTGCCTGCCGGACACGGTGTCCTTCGCCGGCGCCTGCTGGCAGAGCTCGCCGAGCGACACAGCGGTCAGCGCCCCAGCGGCGGCGACCGCCTGCGCCGTGCAGGGAGGCGCCCTGCCCGAGGCGCTGCAGCTGGCGGCCTTCTCTCAGGTTCCGGGGATCACTTTGGACGCAGGGGATGAGTGGAGTAGTGACATAACCAACATGGCGAGTGAAGACATCTACGCCGTAGTGACTGTCTCATCGAATGGCGTCATTGACTTCACTTCCCACGCAAGCCCCCACAAATACCGCTGCGTTATCCCGCTCGTCTCCTGACGAGCGGGATCGCTCACCGTAGCTCAGGATTTCAGGGTTCGACCATGCCGTGCTCGAGCGCGTAGCGCACGAGCTCGGCCCGGCTCGAGAGGCGAAGCTTCTGCTGGATGTGGGCGCGGTGGCTCTCCACCGTGCGGATGCTGATGTAGAGCCGCTCGGCGACCTCGGCGTTGGTGTGGCCGAGAGCGATCAGGCGCAGCACGTCGCGCTCGCGCTCGCTCAACTCCTCGCCGTCGCTGCCGTTGCCGCCGGCGGCGAGGCGAGCGCCCAGCGCCGGCTGCAGGTAGATGTCGCCGGCGGCGGCGCTGCGCACCGCCTGCACCAGCTCGGTGTCGGCCGCCTCCTTGAGCACGTAGCCGCGTACCCCCGCCTGCAGGGCGCGGCGGGCAAAGGCCGGCTCGTTCTGCATGGTCAGCACGACGATCTCGGTCGCCGGCGAGGCCTTGCGGATCGTCGGGATCGCGTCGAGGCTGGAGCCGCCCGGCATGTTGAGGTCGAGGATCAGGACCGTCGGCTTGTGCCCGCGCACGTAGCGGACCGCCGCCTCGGCGTCGCCCGCCTCCGCCACGACCTCGAAACCGGGCTCCGCGTCGAGCAGCAGGCGCAGGGCGTTGCGCACCACGGTGTGGTCGTCGGCGAGCACGATCGTCGTCGTCTCGGCCGTCTTGCCGTCCTCCGGCACGGCCGCGAGATTAGCGGCGGCAGCTGCTCTGAAGCCGTTCATACCTTCATGAAAGCCGCCCGGCGACACGCCGGCATCGGGGTTTTCCCGCGAACATAAAGTTATGATCCGCTCACTTTGAGTATTGGACCGCCTGCGCTATAGGATGCGACGGCAGGGCGGATCGGAGGTCGAGCGGGCTCAAATGGCACAGGGTTACGACAGCGGCGCCCTCGACGAGCCCCGACTGCGCGAGCTGATCGACGTCGGCCGCAGCCTCGTTGCCGAGCTCGATACCGAGGCCGTCTTCCAGAAGGTGCTCGCGGTCGTCTGCGAGCTGACCGGCGCCCGCTACGCCGCGATCGGCGTGCTCGACGAAGACCGCCATGAGCTCGAGCGCTTCATCACCCGCGGCATCGACGAGGAGGCGCACCGGGCGATCGGCAACCTGCCGCGCGGCCGTGGCGTCCTCGGCCTGCTGATCGAGCAACCGCGGCCACTGCGCCTCAGCCACGTCGGTCGCCACCCCCGCTCCTACGGCTTCCCGCCCGGCCACCCGCCGATGACCAACTTCCTCGGCGTGCCGGTGATGATCCGCGGCCACGCCTGGGGCAACCTCTACCTGACCGAGAAGGCCGGCGGCGACTTCGACGAGGCCGACGAGCAGTCGGCGATGGTGCTCGCCGAGTGGACCGCGATTGCGGTCGAGAACGCCCGCCTCTACCGCGACGTCAAGACCCGCCGCGACGAGATGGAACGGGCCGTGCACCGGCTCGAAGCGACGACCGAGATCGCCCGCGCGGTGGGCGGCGAGACCGACCTCGAGCGGATCCTCGAGACCGTCGTCAAGCGAGGCCGCGCCCTGGTCGAAGCACGCTCGCTGCTGATCCTGCTGGCCGAGGGCGAGAGGCTCGTCGTCGCCTCGGTCGCCGGCGAGCACGAGGGCAGGATGGCGAAGGCGCGCATTCCGATCGCCGGCTCGATCCCCGGACGCGTGCTGGAGGCGCGTACGCCGCGACGCATCTCCAGCCTCGACCCCAGCCTGATGGCCCGGCCCGGCGACGAGGCGGCCGGGGTCACCGCGCTGCTGGCGCCGCTCCTCTTCCGCGGGCGGGCGCTTGGCGTCCTGGTCGCCCTCGATCCGCTCGGCCGCGACACCGGCTTCAGCGACGAGGACGAGGGCGTGCTCGTCTCCTTCGCCGCCAGCGCCGCCATCGCGGTCGCGACCGCGCAGTCGGTTGCCGAGGACCGCACCCGCGAGAACATCGCCGCGACCGAGCGCGAGCGCGGTCGCTGGGCGCGCGAGCTCCACGACGAGTCGCTGCAGAGCCTGGCCAGCCTGCGCGTGCTGCTCTCCACGGCGCGTCGCACCAATCCCGAGGAGGTCGATGGCCTGCTCAGACATGGGATCGAGCAGGTCGACACGGCGATCGCCGAGATGCGCCGCCTGATCGCCGACCTGCGCCCCACGACCCTCGACGAGCTCGGCCTCGGCGCGGCCCTGGAGGCGCTCGGCGAACGGCTCGAGACGAGCAACGAGGTCCGGGTCGAGATGAACCTCGATCTGGACTTCCTCGAGGGTCGCACCGACCGCAGGCTCGAGGTGGAGATCGAGGACACCGTCTACCGGCTCGTGCAGGAGGCACTCAACAACGTCGTCCAGCACGCCGAGGCCGAGGCGGTGCGCGTCGACGTCAGCGAGGACGACGAATGGCTGCGGGTCCGCGTCCAGGACGAGGGCAAGGGGTTCGACCCGACGGCCCACGCCGGCGGCTTCGGCCTGATCGGGATGCGGGAACGGGTCTCGCTCGCCGGCGGCACGGTCGAGCTGCAGAGCGAGCCCGGCGGCGGCACCACGATCGCCGCCCTCCTCCCCGCAATCCACCGCGAAGAGAGCGACAAGCCGGCGCGCAAAAAGCTCGAATCGCGCCGCTCAGAAACGGCCTGAGGCGCCTTCAAGCGCCCAGCATCGCGAGGTAGAAGCTGTAGTCGCGGCGGTCCGGGCGCAGGTTCGAGGCCAGGGCCAGGTGGTGGCGGGCACGCTCGGTCTCGCCCGTCTTGGCCAGCGCCCGGCCGAGGCAGAAGTGGGCGTAGTCGTTGACCTGATGGCGCTCGACCACGGCCTCGAACTCCTCCGCCGCGGCGGCGAAGCGGCCCGAGCGGAAATAGGCCCTGCCCAGCGCCTCGCGCACCGAGGACTTCTCCGGCGCCCGCCGCGCCGCCTCCTCGAGCGGCGCCGCCGCCTCCTCGAAGTCCTCCTCCTCGAGCAGCTCGATGCCGCGCCGGTAAAGGGTGAGGGTCGAGTCCTCCGGGTGCTTCGCGGCCATCGCTCAAGTGTAGGGCGAGGGAATTTGAGTAGGCTGGCGCGCGGGATGGGAAGGCTCGCGGGATGAAACTCGTGATCGGCATCGTGCGGCCTGAGAAGGCCAACGACGTGCTGGAATCGCTCTTCCGCGCTGAAGTTCGTG
>CAZQET010000148.1:0-2972 GCA_964591825.1 uncultured Conexibacteraceae bacterium | reverse complement strand
CTGGAGACTTCAGTGGCTTCGCTGGCGCCCGAGACATTGAATTCCCTGACTCCTTCGATCTTTGGCACGCCCGTGCCGACGTCGAGGTAGCCGGTGGCAGGGTCGACGGCGAGGCCGCCCTTGACGGGGCCGCCGAAGGCTTCGTATTCTTCGGTGCCGCTGGTCGCGTTCAGCTTGAAGGCTCCGACACCCCATGCGCTGTAGGAAACGGAGCCGGCGGAGGGACCGTAACCGGCGGCGAGGTTGCAGGCTTCAGGCGCGGTGAAGGGACTGTTCGCCGCGTTGGTGAAGGTGGCGGGGGCGGTTGGTTCGAGCTTGTAGACGCCGTCGTAGTAGTCGCCGACGTAGACCACGCCGCCGGGGCCGACCGAGACGCCACAGGGGAAGCTCGAGGTGGTGTGGCCGATGTAGGCGCCGCTGGAGGCGAAGACGTCGACCTGGCCGTTCAGGGCATTGGTGACGTAGATGTCGCCAGCGGTGCCGCCGGCCGAGCCGGGGGGCGCAATCGAGACCTGAGCTTCAATCTGCCCGCCGGCAGTGCCGAATTCGGTTGAGAGGATTTCTTCCGCGCCGGGCACTGTGTCGGCGCCGCCGGAGCCGTTGATCACGTTTTCGCCGGGGAGCGCCGAGAAATTGTCGGGTTCGCCGTTGGGCTTGAAGCGGCTCACTGTCTGTTCAGCCATGTCGATCGCGTAGACGTCGCCCGTTGAGGGGTCGACCGCGATGCCAGCGGGTCTTGCCAGTTCGGGCTGGTGCACCGAGCCAAAGACTTCGAGGAAGTGGTGACCACGGGCGGGGGCGGCTGACGCGAGGGTGGGGACCGCTAGGAGGGCGATCGCCATGACCACGAGGGCGATCGTCGCCGACCGGGCTGAGGGCGCACCTCTCCCATCGGAGCGGGGCGAGGATGCCCGGGTGGCGAGGCCCCCACGGAGCGCGTGGCCGAGGCGGCTGGCCTGGCGCTGGGTCGATCGCGCGGACGGTGCCTTCGCGTGCTGATTCACGTAGGTCTCTCCTTGTCCCGTGAGCCCCTCTGCCCGCCGCTTCCCTTTGCGGCTTCCTCGAGGCTCGGTTGTCCCTGTGTTCCAGCCCGCCTGACGACGGGCTGCGGGACAGCATAAAAGAATTGTTTTACGAATGCAAGGAGAAGTTTCTGAAATGAATGACTAAGGCTTTAAATGCCCTGCCCTTGGATCGAAAGAACTGCGATCGGCAGTTGGTAGCAATTCTGCTACCTTGCTCATGAAGATGGCTACTGTTCCCCAGAAAGAGCTGCGCAACAACGTTGGCGAAGTGCTGCGTAGGGCCGAATCCGGTGAGGAGATCACGATCACCGTCTCCGGTCGCGCGGTCGCTCAGCTGGGGCCGGTTCGCACCCGTCAGTGGGTACCGCCCGCACAGCTGACGGATCTTTGGCGGGCTCCCGCAGACGCCAGCTTGGCTGAGGATCTCGAGCGGCTGGGGGGCGAGATGGTCGATCCCTGGACTCAGTGAGCCATGGCTGTCCTGCTCGACACCTCGGTGCTGATCGGTGCCGATAAGGGCCCAGAGGAGGAGGCAGCGATCAGCGTCGTCTCCCTGACCGAGCTGCATTTCGGCGTGCTGGTCGCCCCCGATGACGACATCCGCGCCCATCGAATGCGCCGCCTCGCGATCATCGAGGACCGCTTCGATCCTCTTCCTTTTGATGTGGAAGCCGCACGCGAGTGTGGCCGGCTGCACGCCGCCGTCGCCCAGCGCGGCGATCAACCGAGGCGGCGTGCCTTCGACCTGGCCATCGCCGCCACGGCCAACGTCCACGGCGTGCCGCTGCTGACGCGCAACGCCAAGGACTTCAAGATCGTCGACGACCTCGTCGACATCCGGCCCCACTGATCGGCCCTGGGCCACTTTGCCGCGCTCTCGGGCTGAGCCGTCACGCGCATCCGACTTTGACCACACTGGGGTGTGGTCAAGTCGGATGCGGATCAAATGACACATCACGACCGGGTTCGGGCGAGGCTGCGGGCCTCCTCGCGGCCGAGGTATGGGGCGAGGGCGAGCTCGACCAGGTCGGGGAGAAGGTCGGGGAGGCGCTCGGGTTGGCCAGCGTTGAGGCGGCGGACGATCAGCGTCGCGATGCCGCCCATCAGCACCTGGTCGCGGACTTCGATGTCGGCCTCGGCGGGGCCCTGCTCGGGCCGGATTGTCTGCGCCAGCAGCTGCATCGCCTCGCGGTAGCGGGCGGCGATCTCGCCGCCCGCCGCCAGCGGCTCGACCAGGTAGAAGCGGGCGACGGCGAGGTCGCGGGAGAGCACGCTGAGCAGCGCGGCGAGCCGCGCCCGCACCCGCTCGGGCCAGGGCGAGACCCCCTCCCCCGCCTCCAGCATCGCCCCGCGCACGTGCGCGTCGACCATCTCGTAGGCGGCTAGGAAGCAGCCCTCCTTGTCCTTGAAGTGCTCGTAGAAGGTGCGGCGGGAGATCTTCGCCGCCGCGGTGATCGCGCCGATCGTGGTCGCGTTGTAGCCGTGCTCGGCGACCGCGTCGACGACGCCGTTGAGCAGCCGCTCGCGCTGATTCTCGGCGACGAATTCGCGCGGCAGGCCGTGGCGACCGGCGGGCAGGCGCTCCCCGCCCGCGCTGAGCTCCTCGGCGGCTGCCCGCGAGCCCTCAGCCATGGGCGGGTTGGGGAATGAGGACGACCTCGATCATCCTCGGCAGCAGATCACTGACGCTCCCGCCCCCGCCCAGCTCCAGCCGCTCCCGGACCAGCCACGCTAGCCCCCCAGCGATCGCCTGCCCGAGCGAGTCCTCCAGCGCCGCCGCCGCCTCGTCGAGCGCCTCGTCGTAGCGGGCGCGCAGCCGTGGGCCGCCGCGCTGGGCCTCGACGAAACAGAGCCGCGCCCGCGCCGGCTCGGCATCGAGCGCCGCCGCGAGCGCCTCGAGCGCCGAGCGCAGGCGCTCGGCGCTCGGCGCGCCGGCCGCCACGGCCT
>CAZQET010000147.1:0-1531 GCA_964591825.1 uncultured Conexibacteraceae bacterium | reverse complement strand
CGAGGATGGAACCCAGGCCTCGAATCGCCCTGGCACTGGCCACCTTGGTGACGCTCCTCACCGCCGGCTGCGGCGCCTCGAACGGCGGTGAAGGCGGCAAGCACCCCGACTACGCGCGGGCGCTGGCCGGCTCGCCCGCGCCGCTCGCGGCCCTTCACGGGCAGGCCGACCAGCTGCTGTCCGGCGGCACCGACGCCTATGAAGAACGGATCGCGGCGCTGCGCGGGTACCCGATCGTCGTCAACGTCTGGGCGTCCTGGTGCGGGCCCTGCCGCTTCGAGTTCCCGACCCTGCAGAGGCTCTCCGCCAGGTACGGCAAGCGGGTCGCGTTCCTCGGCGTCAACAGCCTGGACTCCGACGCCGCCGCCCGTACGTTCCTCTCCGAGGACCCGGTCCCCTATCCCAGCTACACCGACCCCGGCAAAGGCCTCGCCGAAAGCCTCGGCGTGACCTTCGGGATACCCGACACCGCCTTCTATGACCGCAGCGGAAAGCTCGTCCACCTCAAGCAGGGGCCTTACGCCAAGCCGAGCGAACTGGGGGCCGACCTCCGGCGCTGCGCGATCGAAGATCGTTGCGAAAGCGGATAATCGACCGATGGACGCCTTCGTCGTACTTGCCCTGATCGGCATCGCCCTGCTCCTCGCAGAGCTGTTGCTGCCGACCGGCGGCCTGCTGGCGGCGCTCGGCGCGGCCGGGCTGCTCGCCGGCGGCATCGTGGCGCTGACCTCCGAATCGGGCTCGACCGCCGCCGACGTGGTCGGCCCGGCGCTGATCGCGCTCGGCGTGATCTCGATAGTCAGCTTCTACTTCATCAGCCGCAAGGTGATCGCCGCCCACCGCGACGAACCGATCCGCACCGGCTACGAGGAGATGATCGGCGACGTCGCCGAGGCGCGCACCTCGCTGGGCCCGGAGGGGCAGGTCTGGATCGAGGGGGCGCTGTGGCGGGCAAGGCTCGCCCCCCGCTCTGCCGCGGCGCGCCCAGGGGATAGAGTCGTCGTAGAGGCGGTCGAAGGCC
The DNA here is from genome assembly GCA_964591825.1 of uncultured Conexibacteraceae bacterium. Lineage (GTDB taxonomy): Bacteria > Actinomycetota > Thermoleophilia > Solirubrobacterales > 70-9 > VRUE01. Next base: position 510 of record CAZQET010000147.1, on the reverse strand, counting down.
TGACGCTGGTCGTCAAGCCGCTGTCGGAGACCGCGGAAGCCGACGAGGAAGGAGCAAGCTGATGGGAGCCGTGATCGGAGGGGTCCTCATCGTCCTCGTGATCTTCGGCCTGATCGCGATCGGCGCCTCGGTTCGCGTGCTGCGCGAGTACGAACGCGGCGTCATCTTCCGCCTCGGCCGGCTGATTGCCCAGAAGGGGCCCGGGCTGATCCTGCTGATCCCGTTCATCGACCGGATGGTCAAGGTCGACCTGCGCACGGTGACGCTCAACATCCCGCCGCAGGAGGTGATCACCCGCGACAACGTCCCGGCCGGGGTAAACGCGGTCGCCTACTTCCGCGTGATCGACTCGCGCAGGGCGATCACGGAGGTCGAAAACTACCTCCTCGCGACCTCCCAGATCTCGCAGACGGCGCTGCGCTCCGTGCTCGGCAAGGCGGAGTTCGACCAGCTCCTCTCCGAGCGCGAGCGGCTCAACGAGGAGCTGCAGAAGATCATCGACGAGTCGAC
>CAZQET010000146.1:0-6714 GCA_964591825.1 uncultured Conexibacteraceae bacterium | reverse complement strand
GCATGCCAGAATCGCCTTACGGTGACCGATAAAGCCCCTCAAATCGACTCTCCTTCGCCCACGATCTCCGTTCTGATCTGCGCCTACACGCTGGATCGGCTCGAGGTACTCTCGCAAGCGATCGAGTCGGTCAAAGCGCAGACACGGGCCGCGCACGAGATCGTGCTCTGCGTCGACCACTCTCGCGAGCTGATGGCAGAGGCGACGCATCGCTGGTCGGACCTGTGCTTGGTCGAGAACAAGGAGGAGCGGGGCCTCTCCGGCGCCCGCAACAGCGGTGTCTCGGAGTGCAGCGGCGAAGTGGTGGCCTTCCTCGATGACGACGCCGTCGCCGCGCCCGACTGGCTGGAGCAACTCGGGGATGCCTACCGCGATCCGGCCGTGATCGGCGCCGGCGGCGCCGTCCACCCCGTATGGGTCGGGGGCAAGCCCGCCTGGTTCCCGCCCGAGTTCGACTGGGTCGTCGGCTGCACCCACTTGGGGATGCCACGCGAGCGCGAGGCAGTGCGCAACCTGATTGGCGCCAACATGTCGCTCCGCCGGGAGGCGCTGGAGGAGGTCGGCGGCTTCCGCTATGAGCTGGGAAGGGTGGGGACGATCCCCGCCGGCTGCGAGGAGACCGACCTCTGCATCCGGATCGGCGCCCGCTGGCCCGAGGGAAAGATCCTCTACGACCCCGCCGCGAGCGTCGACCACACCGTGCCGTCGAGCCGCGCCCAGTGGAGCTACTTCACCTCGCGCTGCCGCGGCGAGGGCCGCTCCAAGGCGGTCCTGGCCGGACTGGTCGGGAGCGATTCCGGCCTCGCAGCCGAGCGCACCTACACCCGCCGCACGCTGCCGTTGGGCGTGCTGCGCGGTCTCGGGGACGCTCTCCGTGGCCGCCCCAGCGGACTCGCTCGGGCCATGGCGATCGTCGCGGGCCTCGTCGTCACGACGACGGGATACCTCTCCGGCGGGCGTGAGAGGCGGCGACTTGAGCAGCGTCGCGGACGGCTCGGCAGGGAACGCACCGGCGAGCTGCCCCGGGTGCTGACGGTCACACCCTGGAGCCCGCTCTCCCAGGGTGGGGTCGAGCGTCATGTGATGGAGGTCAATCGTCGGATTGCTGCGGCGGGAGCGGAGGTCGGCGTCCTCTGCACGGAACCCGGCGGGCCGGCCGTCCGGGAGGAGGCCCGCGACGGGGTGGCGATCCGCACCGTGCGCGCCTGGCCAGCCAACCGCGACTGGTGCCTGGCACCGCGCATCTGGCGCGAGATGTCGCGCCGGGAGTGGGACATCGTCCACGTCCAGTCCTACCACACGTTCGTCGCACCACTGGCGATGCTGCGGGCTCTGCGCCTTGGGATTCCCTACGTGGTCACCTTCCACGGCGGCGGCCACACCTCCGGCGCCCGCAACAGCATTCGCGGCCTGCAACGGCGCCTGCTGCGGCCGCTCCTCGCCCGTGCCGAGCGGCTCGTCGCCGTGGCCCGCTTCGAGATCGAGGAGTACGGCGGCGAGCTCGACCTGCCGGCCGAGAAGTTCACCCTGATCCCGAACGGCACCGATCTCGCTTTCTCCGCGAGCGCCACCAGCAACGGGCGACCATCGGACTCGCTCGAGGTGGCCACGATCGGCAGGCTGGAGCGCTACAAGGGACATCATCGCGTCATCGCCGCCTTCCCATACGTACTTGAGCGCGAGCCGCAAGCGCGCTTGCTGGTCGTCGGCAAAGGCCCGTACGAAAGCGAGCTGCGTGAGCAGGCGGCGCGGCTCGGGATCGAGGACAGCGTCGAGTTCACCAGCACGCCGCCCGAGCGGCCCGAGGCGATGGCTGAGCTGCTGCGCCGCGTCTCGCTGGTCACCCTGCTCAGCGAGTTCGAGACCCATCCACTGGTCGCGCTCGAGGCCGCCGCGTCTGGGCGGCGGCTGCTGGTCGCCGACTCGAGCGGCCTGGCCGAGCTGGCCGCGGACGGCTTCGCCCGCGTGGTCCAGCTCGGGGAGAGCCCCGCGGACACGGCCGAGGCGATGCTCGAGGAGCTGGGCAAGCCGCCACCGACGCGCCGGCCCCGGCTCACCTCCTGGGAGGAGTGCGCAGCCGAGCTGCTGGCGCTCTACCGCTCGCTGTCCTGAGCGGCCCGGAATTGCCAGGCGAGGACCGGGACAAACGTCCAACCCGATGCACGGGGCACTGAAGGTGCGCGCACGGAGGCCGATCCGCCCCGTGCATGACTGCACTGCTTTCGGACAACCGCCTTCGTCTCGCGCTCCTCGGCGTCGTCGCCATGCTCGGCTTCTTCACCCTCGCGGTCACCGGCCTTGCTTCAGCGCGAACCACAAAGCGCGGCGCGGCGAGCTGCGGGCTCGGCCAGCGGCCCAAGCCGGCGACGGCGTGTCGCCGGGCGTCCACCTCGCACGCGCGCCGGGTGCGCGTCAACCGCAAGCACGGTCACGCGAGGCCCGAAGTACCCGCGCCAACGCCGGAACCCGCACCCACTCCCGCCCCGGCGCCGGAACCCGCCCCAGCCCCGAACCCTTCACCATCGCCGGAACCGGCGCCGGCCCCACAGCCGGAACCGGCCCCCGAACCCGCTGAACCGACTCCCGTGCCCGCGCCGTCGCCAGAACCCGAACCGGCTCCCACCCCCACGCCGGCGGCCAACTCGATCTACTGGGGCGCTTGGATCGGCAAGCAGCTGACCGGCGAGCAGCCGCCCTGGGACATGAGCGCCGTCAGCAAGTTCGAGGAAATGGCGCACAAGAAGCTCTCGATCATCAACTTCTCCGCGCCCTTCGCCAACTGCCCGACTTCCGGCGGCTCCTGCAGCTTCTACAACTTCCCAATCAACGAGTTCAACGCGATCCGCTCGCACGGCGCGATCCCCTTCTACAGCTGGGCCTCGCAGTCGATCCCCTCGAGCGCCAATGAGCCCAACTTCCAGCTCGCCGACGTGATCGCCGGCACCTATGACTCCTACATCCGCAAATTCGCCGAAGCCGCCAAGGCCTGGGGCCATCCCTTCTTCCTACGCTTCAACTGGGAGATGAACGGGCGCTGGTTCCCCTGGTCGGAGGGCGTCAACGGCAACAAATCCGGCGAATACGTCACCGCCTGGCGCCACGTGCACGACATCTTCACCGCGGTCGGCGCCACCAACGCGACCTGGGTCTGGTGCCCGAACGTCGACCCCAACGGCGAATTCCTCAACCTCGCCGGCCAGTACCCCGGCAACGCATACGTCGACTGGACCGGGCTCGACGGCTACAACTGGGGCACCAACCCGGCCAAGCCGGACCGCTGGCGCAGCTTCGACCAGCTCTACCACTCGACCTACGAAAAGATCACCGGCAGCATCGCGCCGTCCAAGCCGCTGATCGTCAGCGAGATCGGCTCCACCGAGTACGGCGGCTCCAAGGCGAGCTGGATCCAGGACGCGCTCGCCAAGATTCCGGCCGACTACCCGAAGATCCACGGCCTGCTCTGGTTCGAGCAGTACGACGACGGCATGGACTGGCCGATCGAGACCTCGAGCAGCGCCACCGCAGCCTTCGCCAGCGGGGTCCAGAACCCCGCCTACGCCGAAAACACCTTCGGCTCCCTCCCCTTCGGCCCAGTCGCCCCCGCAGGCTGACCCTCCCCCCGCACGCGGCTTGGCCTTGGGAAGACGTTGTCAAGGGCATTCATACAAACGTCCAGGTTGATCATTTCGAGCTGAACCGCCCCTGGGAGGCGTCGATGGCTGGGGGTGCCCACCGCCCAGCGCCTCCCGCTCCTCCTTGCACTCGCCGCCGCGCTTCTGGCCGCCCTGGCCACGCTCACGCTGAACAGCGAGCCGGCAAGCGCGGCGCGGGTGCACACGGGCCTGAGCGCCGCCCGCAAGCTGGCCCCGCCGAACCGCTGCGCTCGCCGGGCGAGAACGATGAGTCGCCGCCAGCGCCGCAACCTGATCCGCCGCCGCCTGCGCGGCTGCCAGGCGACGCAGTCCGCCGGCCCAGGTGCGCCTCTCTACTGGGGCGCAACGATCGGCGACCAGATCACCGGCGAACAGGCCCCCTGGGACATGGGCGCCGTCTCGCGCTTCGAAAGCATGGCCGGCAAGGGCGTTTCCCTGGTCAACTTCTTCTCCCCGTTCGCCAACTGCGAAGGGTCGCGCTGCTCCTTCTACAAGTTCCCCACCGGGCCGATGGAAGACATCCGCAGGCACGGCTCGATCCCAGTCTTCAGCTGGAGCTCCCAGTCGATTCCCTCAAGCCTCGACGAGCCCGACTTCCAGCTCTCTGACGTGATCTCCGGCGACTACGACGCCTACATCCGCGAATTCGCCGAAGACGCGCGCGACTGGGGACACCCCTTCTTCCTGCGCTTCGACTGGGAGATGAACGGCAACTGGTTCCCCTGGTCGGAGGGCGTCAACGGCAACCAGTCGGGCGAATTCGTCGCCGCTTGGCGCCACGTGCACGACATCTTCACCGAAGTTGGGGCCGACGAAGTGACCTGGGTCTGGTGCCCGAACGTCGACCCCGCCAACAAGCTGGGCGATCTCACAGCGGACTACCCCGGCGACGAATACGTCGACTGGACTGGCCTCGACGGCTACAACTGGGGCCCGCGCAAGGGCGGCTGGGTCAGCTTCTCGCACCTCTACAGCTCCACCTACCAGACGATCTCCGGCTCGATCGCGCCCGGCAAGCCGCTGCTGATCGGCGAGATGGGCTCGACCGAGAACGGTGGGTCGAAGGCGGCCTGGATCAGCGAAGCGCTGACTGAAATCCCGACCGCCTTCCCCCAGGTGCGCGGCATGCTCTGGTTCGACACCTACGACGACGGCATGGACTGGCCGATCGAGACCTCGAGCAGCGCCACCGCAGCCTTCGCCAGCGGGGTCCAGGCGCCGGCCTACCAGGGCAACTCCTACGCCGAGCTGCCCGCCGGTCCGATCGCGCCGCCGAGCTGATCCGTCGGCTGTTTCTAGACTGATTCTCCGAAGAGAGGACGACTTGCGCCGACGGCCCCGAGCGACAATCACAGCCAGCCTCCTCGGCGCCTGCACCCTTGGCGTCCTGATCGCGCTGGCCGCGACAGATCGGGGTGCCCGGCCCGCCACCGACCCGTCTGCCAGCGGCACGACTACCAGCCTCTACTGGGGTGCCACCATTGGCCGCCAGCTGACCGGTGAGCAGGCGCCATGGGACATGGGCGCCGTGACCAAGTTCGAAGGGCTGGCCGGTAAGGAGCTCTCGCTCGTCAACTTCTTCAGCCCCTTCGCCAACTGCTCGACCTCGCCCTGCTCCTTCTATGAGTTCCCCACCGGGGTGATGGAAAGGATCCGCCAACACGGTGCGATCCCGGTTCTCAGCTGGAGCTCGCAATCGATCCCCTCGAGCACGAACGAGCCACATTTCCAGCTCGGCGTCGTCAGCAACGGCACCTACGACTCCTACATCCGCGAGTTCGCCGAAGGCGTTAAGGCCTGGGGCCATCCCTTCTTTCTGCGCTTCAACTGGGAGATGAACGGCAATTGGTTCCCATGGTCGGAGGGGGCCAACGGCAACCAAGCCGATCAATACGTCGCCGCCTGGCGCCACGTGCACGACATCTTCAGCGAAGTCGGCGCCGACAACGTCACTTGGGTCTGGTGCCCCTACGTCGACTTGGAAGGCGCCCTTCACAACCTCTCCTCGCTCTATCCCGGCGACGAATACGTCGATTGGACCGGGCTCGACGGCTACAACTGGGGACCGAGAAGGGGCGGCTGGGTCAGCTTCAACGATGTCTTCGAATCGACCTACAGCGCGATCATCAGCTCGATCGCACCGGACAAGCCGATGCTGATCGGCGAGATGGGCTCGACCGAGAACGGCGGCTCGAAGGCGGAATGGATCTCCGAAGCGCTGCAGGCGATCCCGGCCAGCTACCCGGCGATCCGCGGCATGCTCTGGTTCGACACCTACGACGACGGCATGGACTGGCCGATCGAGACCTCGAGCAGCGCCACCGCAGCCTTCGCCAGCGGGGTCCAGGCGCCGGCCTACCAGGGCAACGCTTACGCGGATCTGCCCGCCGGCCCGATCGCACCGCCGAGCTAGTCGACTGGACGTTTGTTCTAGACTGAGCCGCTCCCGAAGGAGGAGGGGGAAGGATTTGCGCTCACGCTCGCCAGCGACGCTCGCCAGCATCCTCGTCGCCGCCTGCGCACTGGGGCTGTTCGGCATCGCCTGGGCGGCCAAGGAGACTGGCCTGGCCACCCGCTCCCGCTTGCTCGGCGCGATCTCGCGACACCGCGTCGCAGACCACGGGCCGCGACGCCTACGCAAGGGCGCCCCACTCGCCGACACTCGCCGCACCGTGCGGGCAGTGGCACGAGCGCAACCGGTACCCGGCCGGGTCCTCGCCCGGCTCTCCCCCGCCACCGCGATCGCCCACGGGATCGCCACCTCACCGGAGACGACGGGCGTGCAACCACCCGCCCCCGCCCCCAATGAGGCGCCGCAGCCTGGCGGCGGCAACGCACCGGGTCCGGGCGAAGAAGCCTCCACTGTGCCCGCACCGCCGACGCCGACGCCAATACCCTCGCCACCGCCGATCGTCAGGCCGGAATCCGCGCTCTACTGGGGCGCCTCGATCGGCAGCCAGCTGACCGGCACCCAGGCGCCCTGGGACATGGGCGCGGTGAGCGAGTTCGAGCAGATCGCCGGCAAGGAAGTCTCGCTCGTCAACTTCTTCGGCCCGTTCGC
>CAZQET010000145.1:0-2147 GCA_964591825.1 uncultured Conexibacteraceae bacterium | reverse complement strand
ATCAACGATCTGACCGCCAAGGCGCACGGAGCGGAACTGATCGTGCTGCTCGTGCTCTACGTGGGCACGCAGCTGATCTCCGGCCTGGTGATGTCCGTGACGGCCGACAAAAGCCAGCGGACGATGATGTTGGTCCTCCCCTTCATCTTCGTGCCCTTCGTGATCAACTTCCCGGCCGGCCTCGTGCTCTACTGGATCACGACCAACTTCTGGACGATCGGCCAGCAATACGTCATCCAGCGGATCATCCCCCCACCGCACCTCGCCACACCGGAGGGGTCTGCTGCGGTCGCGGCGGCCAAGCCCCCACCTCCACCACCTCGGAAGAAGAAGAAGCGACGTTAGGGGTTCCCGGCGGAGGCTCGGCCTCCCTTGGCGTAGTTGCGCATAGACTGCTCGCGCTATGGGTGAGATTGGGGATTGGCCGCAGGAGCCCGCTGAGCGGGTGCGGGAGGTCGTGGAGGAGGTGTTGGACGAGCTCGACCTGGATGGTGAGGTCGAGCTCGAGGAGGACGACGGCCGGATCGTCGCCTCGATCGCCGGCGACGACGATTACGGGCTGCTGATCGGCAAGCGGGGCCAGACGATCGACGCGCTGCAGCTGCTCGCCTACCAGGCGGCTTTTCGCGGAATTCGCGAGCGCAAGCGGGTGATCGTCGACGTGGCCGGCTATCGCGAGCGGCGCAGAGAGACTCTCGAGGCCCGCGCGGACCGGGCGGCGGAGCAGGCGCTGAGCGGCAACCACTCGGTCGAGATGGACCCGATGAGCGCCCAGGAGCGCCGCGTCGTGCACGAGCGGCTCAAGGAGCGCTCGGGCGTCGAGACGTACAGCGAAGGGGACGAGCCGCATCGGTGCGTGGTCGTCGCCCCCCTTGTGTCTGAGTGAGAACGCGCCCCGGTAGGGGTTCCACTTAACTTTTGGGTGGAGAGTCTGCCGCTGACGCCGCAAGGTCCTGACCAAAAAGTACAAGACGTTCCACCCCTACCGGGGCGCGTTCTCTCGGAAGCGCAGAGGGCGACGATCATGCACGTCTTGGAGCTTTTGGCTGGGGAGCGGGCGTCGGTTAGCTCCGTCACCGATTTGGGGCGGGCGTGGAAGGTGCATGTGGCGGACAGCCTCACGGGCTTGGAGGTCGAGGATCTCCAAACGGCGAGGCGGATCGCGGATATTGGCTCTGGGGCCGGGTTTCCGGGGTTGATTCTTGCTGTGGCGCTGCCCGATGCGCGGGTTGATCTGGTCGAGTCGGTGGGGCGCAAGTGCGCGTTCATGGAGCGGGCGATCGAGGCGGCGGGGATTGGCAATGCCCGCGTCTTCAACGCCCGCTCGGAGGACCTGGCCGAGGAAGAGGCCCGCGAGGCATACGAAGCCGTGACGGCCAGGGCAGTCGGGCGTCTCTCGACCCTCGCCGAGCTCGCCTCCCCGCTGCTCGCCGAGAACGGTGTCCTCGTCGCTTGGAAGGGCAAGCGTGACCCCGAGGAGGAGGCTCAGCTCGAGCGAGCCTCCGGCCAGCTCGCGATGCGCCCCGAGCAAATCCTCCCGGTCGGTCCCTACGCCGGCTCCGAGCATCGTCACCTGCACGCGATCAGGAAGGTCGGTCCCACCCCGGAAAAGCTTCCGCGCCGACCGGGAATGGCGAAGAAGCGACCCCTCGGGGATCACTAGTCTGGCCCATCGATGGGTGTCGTCTATGCGATCGCGAACCAGAAGGGCGGCGTCGGCAAGACGACGACCGCGGTCAACGTCGCCGCCTGCGCGGCCTCGGGGGGTTCGCAGACCCTGCTCGTCGACCTCGACCCGCAGTGCAACGCCACCGTCGCCCTCGGCGGCGAGCGCGACATGCACCCGTCCTCCTACGACTGCCTGGTGGGGGAGGTCTCGGTGGCCGAGGCGGCCCGCCCCGCCGGTCCCGACAACCTCTGGCTGGTCCCCGCCAACCGCGACCTGGCTGGCGCTGCGGTCGAGCTGCCCCGCATCGAGGGCTCCGAGACGCGCCTGCGCGAGCGGCTCGGGCCCGTCCGCGAGCGCTTCGCATACACGCTGCTCGACTGCCCTCCCTCGCTGGGCCCGGTCAGTGTCAACGCCCTGACCGCCGCGGACCGGGTGATAGTCCCGGTGCAGGCCGAGTACCTGGCGCTGGAGGGCCTGG
>CAZQET010000144.1:0-14515 GCA_964591825.1 uncultured Conexibacteraceae bacterium | reverse complement strand
TCTTCGGCGCCGACGATGCTTTCGTAGTAGAACGAGCCCGGTGAGCTGATCTTGAAGAGCCGTTCCACGGTGCTCGCGAAGTCGGAGGCCTTGATGGGGGTGCCGTCGGAGTACTTGAGGCCCTTGCGCAGGGTCAGCGTGTAGGTCTTGCCGCCATTGCTGATCTTCGGCAGGCTTTCGGCGAGGCCGGGGACGACCTTGCTGCCTTCGGGGCCGTTGACGCGCTTGTAGGTGAGCAGCGGCAGGTAGGTATCGAACATCGCCGTCCAGCCTTCCTGGGTGTAGGAGAGCTGTGGATCGAGATAGTCCGGGAACGAGGCGTAGCTCCCAGTCAGCGTGCCGCCTTCCTTGCCGCTGGACGAGCTGCCGCAGGCGCCGAGGCAGATGGCGCTGGCGGCGGCCAGCCCGGTGACAAGCAGAACGAGACCAAGCTTTCTCAACTGACAACCTCCGATTCGGGCCGGTGGCGAACCGGCGGTAGCCCACCCACTGGGATCAGCTCCACCATAATCTCCGCCTCGGCGTCAAGGGACCTTTCGTCCGCTTTTTCCCTGCTGTCAGGCCATTTCCTGCCCATCGTCGCAACGGATATTGCGACAATCGCCAGGACTCCCACGCCGGCGACGAGGAAGGTCGTCCGGGGGCTCGTGGCGGAGGCGATCAGGCCGCCCACCAGGTAGCCCACCCCGGGCATCGCCGCCCCGATCGACTCCAGCACGCTCATCACCCGGGCCTGCATCGCGGCCACGGTCAGCTCCTGCACGGCGCTGATCGCGCTCACCCACTGCACGCCGTTGCCGGCGCCGCCGAGGACCGAGGCGGCGCAGGCGGCGGCGAGCGTGGGGGCGGCGGCGAGCCCGAGGTAGCCGGCGCCGACGGCGATCGTGCCGAAGAAGAGCAGCACCGGCAGCGAGGCTCGCCGCACGCGAGCGAAGACGAGGCCGCCGATGACCATGCCCACGCCCCAACTGGCCAGCATCAGCCCGTAGCCGGAGTCGCCGGTGCCGAGCGTCTGCTTGGTGTAGATGACCTCGATCGGGATCACCGCGGCGAAGAAGACGAAGGCCGCGCCCTGCGCCGCCAGCAGGCGGCGCAGAGTCGGTTTCTCGCGGATGTAGGCGATGCCGGCGCGCAGGCGCTCGCTCGCCCGGCCGGGGTCGGGCTCGGCCTGCGGCAGGGGACCGGCGGTGAGCAGGATGCAGGCGATCGCGTAGAAGGAGGCGGCGTCGAGCAGCAGCGCCGTCTGCACGCCGAAGCCGGCGACGATCAGGCCGGCGATGCCCGGGCCGATCGCGGCGCTGGCCGTGAAGGCGACGTTGAGCACCGCGTTGCCGGCGCGCAGCTCGCCGCTGGGCTCGAGCAGGGCCGCGACGACGGCCCGCGTCAGCGCCCGGCCGGTGAGGGCCAGGGCGCCGTCGATCACGGCGAGGGCGACGACGCCGGCGAGGAAGAAGCTGTCGCCGGCGAGCAGCGCCAGGGCGCCGAAGGCGGCTGCCTCGCCGCAGTAGATCGCCGGCAGCGCGACCCGGGGGGGTGGCTGCTCAACCTTGGCGACCAGGATCGGGGCGACCAGGGCGGGCAGGAACCTGGTGCCGAGAAAGAGCGTCGCCGTCGCCAGAGCGCTCCCCGTGCGGTCGAAGACGAGCACCGAGAGGGCGACGATTCCCATCCAGTCGCCGAGCTCGTTGAGCCCGTAGCTCGCGGCCAGACGCCGGAATTGCGGCTTTTCCAGGGGGTCCCTGAGGCGTGGACTACGCATGGCTGGACGCAAGAACTACTGCATTTATGCACAAGTTTCCGGGAAGATGCACAAGTTTCCGCCAAGCTGTGCTACAAACTGCGCAAGCAATGAATGAGTTTCAGATGGCCACTGCGCAATCTGAGGGCGTCCAACTCGACGAAGGGAATAGGAAAATGGGCTTCCACAGCTAGATCTTTCGACAACGAACGCTACTTGCAACGTTCGTAGATTCTGTTTTTGGGCTTTTCGAAGGGCACCCTTCCGGGGTGCCCTTCGTCTTTTTCGAGGACTGGGGGGCAAATCCCGCCATCCAGCCCATGGGCCCCCTCCCGCGATTTGGGAAGCGGCTGCCAAATTGGCTGCCGTGGTTGCCTCGCCGCAGCGCGCTAGCTACGGTTTCTCTCGCAAGTAGCGATCGATGCGAGCAGCTGACGGCTCGCAGGGAACGAGCGGCCGCTCGGGAACTGTAGGGGTCAGGGCGCGCGCGACCGCGACGCCGTGAATCCCAGGCCACCCATGGCAGAAGCACAACCCACCCGTCCCACGCCGCGAGCGATCGCCGTGATGTTCGGCCTGCTGACGCTGGCGATCGGCGCGGGCATCGCGCTCGCCCCCCAGAGCAACTGGGACATGCCGCTGTTCGCGATCCTGCTCGCCTTCTCGATCGTCAGCTACGCGACGGCGGTCACCACCGAGTCCAACGTCAAGGTCTCCGGCGCCTTCCTCGCCCTGGTCCTGGCGATGGTCTTCCTGGGCGGCACCGCGGCGGCGGTGATCGGCGTCCTCACCAACCTGGTCGGCTGGCTCTTCCGCTGGCGCGACGAGCCGCACTACCTGCTCAACAACCTGGTCGCCTACGCGATCTTCCCGCTGGTCGCCGGGGTCGCCTTCCACGCGGTGGTCGACGCGACCGGCCTGACCGCCTCAGACCCGGTCTTCTACCTGCTGATCTTCGCCCTCTTCCAGTTCGCCCTGGCGCTCAACTTCCTGCTGATCGCGGCCTACCACGTCTACGTCGGCCGGGCCACCTTCGGCGAGCAGGTGCGGGTGCTGCCGGCGGTGATGCCGTCGGAGTTCGCCAGCGCGATGCTCGCCGTCGCCGTTGCCTTCATCTACCACGTGATCGGCATCGCGGCGATCGCCCTCTTCGGCGTCGTCCTGATCACCTTCCAGTACCTGCTCGGGCAGCTGCTGCTCTCCCAGCAGCGTGCCGACGAGCTCGAGCGGCGCTCCAAGCAGCTGGCCAGCTTCCAGGTCGGGGTGTTGAGCGCGATGCTGCGCACGCTCGATCTGCGAGACCAGATGACCGCCCGCCACTCGGCGGCGGTGGCGCGCTACTCGCGGGCGATCGCCCAGCGGGCCGGCTTCTCGCGCGAGGAGGAGGAGCTCGTGCACATCGCGGCGCTGCTGCACGACATCGGCAAGTTCATCCTTCCCGACCGCATCCTCAAGGCCAACGTGCCGCTCACCGACGAGGACTGGATGCTGATCAAGCGCCACCCCCAGCAGGGCGCCCGCGTGGTCTCCTCGCTCGACGGCTACGGCCCGGTGGCCGACATCATCCTCGCCCATCACGAGCGGATCGACGGCAAGGGCTATCCGCGCGGCCTCTCCGGCGACGACATCCCGGAGCTGGCGCGGATCATCTCGGTCGCCGACACCTACGACGTGATGACCGCGCGCGACTCCTACCGCACGCCGACCTCCAGCCACGAGGCGATCCAGGAGCTGCGCCGGGTAGCCGGCAAGCAGCTCGACCCGCGCTTCGTCGACGCCTTCATCGAGGTGCTCGAGGGCAACGACGTCTCCTTCCAGCACAGCGAGGCGGCCGACTTCGAGAAGGAGCTCGAACTGGAGGCGCGGATCGAGCAGACCGCCGACCCGCTCGGCGGCAGCCACTTCGGCGTCCCCGGCGTCAGCGTCGGCTAGGGCCACTGCGGAGCGATACGGTTCCGCGCATGCGCGCGGTCACGTTTCAGGCGCCCGGCGAGGTGCGGGTCGAGGAGAAGGAGGCGCCCGAGATCGGGGCTGCCGACGACGCGCTGGTGCGGGTGGAGGCGAGCGGGATCTGCGGCTCGGACCTGCACATCTTCCACGGGCGGGTGCCGGTCGAGAAGGGGTTCACGATCGGGCACGAGTTCGTCGGCACCGTGCTGGCCGTCGGGGCGGACGTGCGCCGGGTCGCGGTCGGCGACCGCGTGCTCGGCTGCTTCCACACCGCCTGCGCCACCTGCGTTCCCTGCCTGCGCGGCGACTACCACCGCTGCGACGACGGGCGGACCTTTGGCCACGGCTCGCACCTCGGCGACCTGCAGGGGGCGCAGGCCGAGCAGCTGCTGGTGCCGCGGGCGAACCTGACCCTGCGGCGGGTGCCGGAGGGGATGTCCGACGAGGTCGCCCTCTTCGCCGGCGACGTGATGGGGACCGGTTACCACGCGGTCGCCCACGCGGGCATGCGCTCCGGCGACACGGTCGCCGTGCTCGGCCTCGGCCCGGTCGGTCTCTGCGCCGTGCAGGCGGCGCTGGCCGGCGGCGCGACCAAGGTCTTCGCGGTGGATTCGGTCGAGCAGCGCCTGGCGATGGCACGCGAGCTCGGCGCAGCCCCGGTCCACCTGACCGAGGAGGAGCCGAAGAAGGTCGTGCGGGCGGCAACCGGGGGGCGCGGCGTGGACGTCGTCGTCGACGCGGTCGGCGACCCGGGCCCGCTGGCGATGGCGGTCAGCCTCTGCCGCGACGCCGGCGTCGTCTCCGGCATCGGCGCCTACGCCGGCAAGGGCGAGGTGCCCCTCGGCCTCGCCTGGCTCAAGGGCCTTGACCTGCGCCTCGGCCTCGCCAACGTGATCGCCCACGTCGACCGCGTCCTCGCCCTGATCGAGGCCGGCAAGCTCGATCCCTCGCCGCTAGTCACCCACCACATGAAGCTGGACGAGGCACCCGAGGCCTACGCTCTCTACGACAACCGCGAAGCCCTCAAGATCGTCCTCACTCCCTAACCCCCAACCACGGGGTGCAACGCTTTGTCCCCCCGCTGGTGGGAAAGCGCGTTGCGGCTATTGAGCCTTTTCCGGATGCAACGCTTTGTCCTCCTGGCGCGTGGACAACGCGTTGCACCCGGCGTAGTCTGGGTTGGGTGCGGGGGAGGAGATTGGCTGCGGTAGGGGTCGTCGCAGTGTTGGCACTGCCCTCGATGGCGAGCGCCTGTTCGTGTGCGCCGCAGTCGCCAGCTGCGTCGTTGCGGGAGGCCGATGCGGCGGTGGTCGGGCGGCTGGTGAAGGTGATGCCGCACGGGGCGCTGCATGCGGTCTACCGCTACGAGGTGCGTCACGTCTACAAGGGACGCGGCGCGATCGATGCCGGGCGCATGCTCGACGTGCACAGCGCCCGGCGCAGCGCCGCCTGCGCCCTGCCCCGGCAGGTGGATCACACCTACGGTCTCTTCCTGCGCCGCGCTCACGGCCGCTGGTACGGGGGGATCTGCGGCGTGGTATCCCCGCAGCGGTTGCGGCAGGCGGCCGACGGCGCCGCGACGGGCTCAGCCCGAGCGCCCGTAGCGCTGGTCCTTTGCGGCTAGCAATCGCTGGTCGGCTATCGCGTGCAGGGCGATCGGATCGGTTGGCCCTTCGCCGACTCCGAAGGAGGCGCCGAACGAGCCGTCGGACATGCCGATCTCGGCGATCGAGCGGCAGAGGCGGCCGGCCGCTGTCTCGGCCTCATCGCGGCAGGTCTTCGGCATCAGCAGCGCGAACTCGTCGCCGCCGATGCGAAAGCCATCGTCGCTGAGGCGCGACTCGTCGATCAGCGCAGCGACCTGGCGCAGCGCCTGGTCGCCGGCCGGGTGGCCGAGCGTGTCGTTGAGGGCCTTGAAGCCGTCGAGATCGATCAGGCAGAGCGAGAGCGGCCAGGCGTAGCGGCTGGCGCGGGCGATCTCGACCGGCAGCCGCTCCTCGTAGGCGCGACGGTTGAGCAGGCCGGTGAGGGCATCGTGACGGCCGCCGTGGACCTCGGCGGCGAAGAGGCTCGCGTGCGACATGTGAGCGGCGATCAGCTCGCTGAGCAGCTCCAGGGTCTCGGTGTCGCCGCCGTCGAAGGAGGAGGCCTCGGCCGAGTAGACCTTGAGCACGCCGACCATCTCACCCTGATGCTGGAGGGGCACGCAGAGCATCGAACGGGCGTTGACGCGGCGGCAGGTCTCCCTGTTCACGCGCGGGTCGGTCTCGGTGTCGTCGCTGCGCAGCACGCGGCCCTCGGCGATGCAGAGCCCCGAGAGGCTGCCGGCCCGCTCGACGCGCACGCCGATGAAGGGAGTCGCCTCGCCGGCGACGACGCGATAGATCATCTGCTCCCCGTCGGCGAGCTCAATCACGCCGGCGCTGGCCCCGGTCAGCTCCCGCGCCCGTTCGGCGATCAGTTGCATGGTCGCGTCGAGGTCGAGGTCGCTCGCCGCGATCTCGGTTTGGGTGCGGATGATCGCCCGCAGGTGCTCGCCGCTTGCCTCGCTCACAACGGCCATATCGGCACGCCCTACTGAAAAATTAGGTGAGCGAGGAATCTCGCGATGCCTGCACCGGGCCCGGAGCCGCGCCCAGCCTACGCTTGAATCTCTCTGACCGAATCGGTTAGCGTGCCGCGCGTGTCTCTCCTGCGGAAGGTGCTGACGGCCTGCGTTCCCGGCCGCGGCGCGACAGAGCCGGCGCCGCAGCCCGAGCCGCATCCCGGGCCCGGCGAGGCGAGGGACTTCGGCCTGCGCCTCCGGGCGCCGGCGAAAGAGCGCTTCGAAGCGATGCGCCGCCCGCAGCACAGGCTCCGCGATCGCCTCCTCTACGGGCGCGTCCCCGAGCCGTTGCCCTCCTTCCTGGGCCCGGTGGAGCCGCCGCGGCCCGGCAAGCTGGGCATCTGCTGCTCGGGCGGCGGTATCCGCTCAGCCGCCTTCTCGCTCGGCGCCCTGCAGGTCCTGCAGGAGGAGGGGGAACTGGAGCGCGCCACCTACCTCGCGGCGGTGTCCGGCGGCTCCTACATCGCCACCGCGATCTCGCTGCTGCGCAAGACGGACGGGCCCGACGACTCGGACGCGACTCTCTTTGGAGAGGGCCGGCCCAAGCCCTTCGCATCGGGCTCTCCCGAGGAGCAGTACCTGCGCAACCGCTGCTCCTACCTCGCCCCCTCCGCCGCCGACAAGATATTTCTCGGCCTACGGCTCGTCCTCGGCCTGCTTGTCAACCTGCTCTTCGTCGCCCTGCCGCTGATCGGCCTCGGGCTGGTCCTTGCCGGGCTCGTCTACGTTCCCGCCTTCAGGCACCTCGCCGGCGAAGCGGCGGGCCGCTGCAACGTCGAAGGCAAAGCGGTGAGCTGCGCGGTCGAAGTGCCCGCCTGGACGTGGATCTCGTCATTGGCGCTGCTCGGTCTCGGCCTGGCCTGCGGCCTCGCGACGCTGCTGGTGAGGTGGCCGAAAGAGAAGTGGCCGCAGCTCTTCACGGCCTGGGCGACGCGACTGCTCCTCGGCGCGGCGGCCTTTGCCCTGCTCTTCATCGCCCTGCCCTACCTGCTGCAGTGGCTGCGCGAGGAACACACCGGCAATACGGGCGGCAAGGGAGTCGGCTTCGGCGCCGGCACCCTGGCCCTGCTCGCCGGCGTGGCGGCGCAGCTCGGTCACTTTCTCACCTCGAGCCAGGCGCGCCAGGGACTCGGCCGGGCGCGCACCGCCTTCGGCAAGCTCGGCAAAGGCGCGCGGCTGGCGATCGCCTATTTCGCCGCGGCCCTGGTCGGGCCGCTGATGCTCCTCGCCGTCTTCGCGCTGACCGTTACCGAAGGGCTCTCCGAGGCCAACGTGCACGGGGCGGTGGACTGGAGCCTGGTCTGGATCGGGCTCGCCGTGCTGATCGGCTTCCTGCTCCTCTACATGCTGGTCGACCTGACGACCTGGTCGCTGCACCCCTTCTACAAGCGCCGTCTCAGCAGCGTCTTCGCCCTGCGCCGGATCAGGGCCGAGGATGCGCTGCAAGAGGACGACGGCCTGCGCGACCGGGCCGAGATCGTGCTGCCGCGGGAGGCCGGGGAGGGCGAGCCGCCTCCCCCGCCCGACCCGGGCATCGCGGTCGAGCGCGACTACGACCGGACCCTGGCGCTCTCGGAGATGGCGATGGTCGGCGGCGAGGGCGAGGAGTGGCCGACGCTGCTGATCTGCGCCGCGGCCAACGTCTCCGACACCAGCGCGACGCCGCCCGGGCGCCGCGTGACGAGCTTCACCTTCAGCGGCCACGCGGTCGGCGGGCCGCTCGTCGGCGCCGTCGCCACGGAGAAGATCGAGGGCGCCTTCGACGAGGGCCTCGATCCCGGCAAGCGCCGCGAGCACGACCTCTCGCTGCTCGCCGCGACGGCGATGTCCGGGGCGGCGCTCTCCCCCTCGATGGGGAAGATGACCCGGCGGCCGCTCACCTTCCTGATGGCGCTGGCCAACATCAGGCTCGGGGTCTGGGTGCCGAATCCGCGCTGGGTGCACGAGTTTCGCCGGAACCGCCTGCTGCGCCGACTCCACATCAGGCCGCGGCCGTTTTACCTGCTCTGCGAGCTGTTCGGCCTCAATCGGATCGGCTCCAAGTACCTCTACGTCACCGACGGCGGGCACTACGAGAACCTCGGCCTGGTCGAGCTGCTGCGCCGCGGCTGTACCGAGGTCTACTGCCTCGACGCGAGCGGAGTTGGCGCCGACGGGGTCGAGTTCGAGGCGCTCGGCGAAGCGATAACGCTGGCCCGCTCCGAGCTCGACGTCGAGATCGAATTCGACGGCGAGGGAGCGAAATTCGCGGCGGCTCCGGCAGGCGAGGAGAACGAGGCAGCGGCGACGTCGCCCGCGGCAATGGTTCCGGACAAAGAGACCCACTTCGCCAAGCGGGATGTGGTCACCGCGACGATTCGCTACGGAGGCGGAGAGAAGGGCAAGCTCGTCTACGTGCGCAACACGATGACCGAAAGCGCACCCTGGGACGTGCGCGCTCACCACGAGGAGGACCCCCGCTTCCCCAACAACCCGACGATCGACCAGCTCTACACTGACCAGAAATTCGAGGCCTACCGCGTGCTCGGGTCGCGGGCGGCGGGGCGGGCGGTGGAAGCGATGGGGGTGAACCATGGGGACGCTGCTGAGTGATGAGGAGATCGAGGCGAAGCTGGCCGGCCTGGAGGGCTGGGAGCGGCGCGGCGCGGCGATCGCCAAGGAGCTCCGCTGCGGCGACTTCGTCGGCTCGGTACGCTTCGTCGAGAGCCTGGTCGAGCCGGCGGAGGCGATGGGGCACCATCCCGACCTGGCGATCTCCTGGGACACGGTGACGGTGACGATCTCCACGCACTCCGAGGGCGGCCTGACCGCGGCCGACTTCGAGTTGGCCGGGAAGGTCGACGCCCTATCGCCGACGAGCTGAGAATCGACGCCGGCCTGGCGATCCCGCTGAGCGAGATCGAGCTGCGCGCGAGCCGCTCCTCGGGGCCCGGCGGCCAGCACGCCAACGTCACCGCCTCGCGCGTCGAAGCGGTCTTCGACGTCGAGGCCTCGCGAGCGCTGGACGAGGGCCGGCGCGAGCTGCTGCTGAGCCGCGGCGGCTCGCTGATAGTCGCCGTCTCCCAAGACGCTCGCGGCCAGGCGCGCAACCGCGAGCTCGCTCTGCGGCGGCTGGCCGAGAAGATCGCCGCCGGCCTTGCCGAGCCGCCGCGCCGGCGCCCGACCCGGCCGACCCGCGCCTCACGCGAGAAGCGGCTGGAAGAGAAGCGGCGGGCGGGCGAACGCAAGCGCGCCCGCCGCTGGCGCGGCGACTAACGTCACGGTGGAGCGTGCCAGACTGGGCGGCGTGGCGAAGCGCAAGAAGCGGCGGCCGCGCGAGAGGGCGGCGACGGTCGACTACGTCGGCGGCGACGGCAACACGCTGACGCTGCGCGAGACGCTCAGCGCCGGCACGATCGCCAAGCTCGGCGAGGGACCGGCGACCGCGGCGACCAGCCAGGACGACGCCTGGCGGCGCCGCTCAGAGCTGCTCTTCGAGCGCCTCGCCGTGCGCTGGGAGATCGCCGGCCTGCCCCTCACCGACCAGAAGATGCTGCTCGGCCGCTACCGCATGGCCGATCCGGCCGAGCAGCAGTGGGTGCGTGAGACGATCGACGCGCACCTGCGTCGCCACATCCCCGAGCTGGCCGGGTAGCGAAGAGGGAGCGAGACGAAAGGAGCAGCATGTTCGCGAACACGAAAGCCACCAACGGCTTCGCCGTCGACGACATCGAGGCGGCGAAGCGGTTCTATGGAGAGACGCTCGGGCTCGGCGTCAAGGTCATGAGCGAGGAGTTCGGCGTCGCCGCGATCCAGCTCGCCGGCGGCCGCGACACGCTCATGTACGCCAAGCCCGACTTCGTCCCCGCCACCTACACGATCCTCAACTTCGAGGTCGACGACATCGACGCCGCCGTCGACGGCCTGATCGGGCAGGGCATCGAGATCGAGCGCTACGAGGGCTTCGATCAAGACGAGAAGGGCATCGCCCGCGGGCCCGGTCCCCACATCGCCTGGTTCAAGGACCCCGCCGGCAACATTCTCGCGGTGCTCCAGCAGCCAGGGCAATGACCAGGCGAACGCGGGCTGAGAAGCCCAAGGGGTGTTCGCCGCCCATTGAGGAGGGTGGGACGCGCATCCGACTTTGACCCCACCCTGGTGGGGTAAAAGTCGGATGCGCGGATCGCGTCCAGACTTGGTCCTTGCGACTCGAGTCACTATGGGGCTGCCGGGACAACCGCGATCGGGTCCTCATCCTGAGGCAGGTCGGCGGTCTCGAAGCTCGGCTCCGCGAAGCGCGCGACCTGGGGGAAGGCGGCGACGAAGTTCTCCTCGCCCTCGGGGAGGAAGTCGGCTTTCGGGGTGCTGTAGTGCATCGGGACGACCCAGCGGGGCTTGAGGCGCTCGACGATCGCCGTGGCGCCGGCACCGCCGATCGTCGGGCCGCCGCCGACCGGGAGGATCAGCAGGTCGAGGTCGCCCAGGTGAGTGGCCTGCTCTGGGCGCAGCTCAGCTTGGCCGAAGTCGCCGAAGTGGGCGATGCGGAGGCCGTCGAGCTCGAAGGCGAAGATCGTGTTGGGGCCACGCTCGGTACCGGCCTTGGCGTCGTGCTCGGAGGCGATGCCGAGCACCTCGCCGAGCGGTGAGTCGTGACGGCCGGCGGTGGCGCGCAGGACGGTGGGCTCGCCGTCGGCGACCTCGACCGCGTTGTGGTCGCGGTGCTCGTGGGTGACGAGCACGAGATCGACCTCCTGCGCCTCGATCGGTGGGTACCCGAACCTGATGCCGCGCTCGGCGAGCGAGCTCATGTCGCCGAAGGGATCGATGAGCACCGTTCCCCTCTCGGCGGTCAGGGTGAAGGCCGACTGTCCGTGCCAATCAACGCGCATGCTGCTCCTCCAGTTGCGGGGTGCGGGGTGGACCGAGGGTCGCGCCGGCAGCCGGCTCCTCGACGTGGTGGTAACGACCGCCGCGCAGCATCGAGGCGGCGGCGGCGACGAGGCAGGCGACGATGGCGAAGCTGAAGGCGGTGTCGAGCCCCTCGCTGAAGGGGACGGAGATCAGGTGGGGGAAGAAGGCCTGGCCGGTCAGGGTCGCGTGGGCGTGCGCCGGCAGCGCGGCGAGCGCTTCGGGGCCGACCAGGTGCTGGACCGGGTTGTAGCCGAGGAAGGCGGCGAAGAGCACCGAGATCGGCGGCGCCTGCGCGGCGCGCTGCGCGGCGCCATGCGCGACCCCGTGCGCTTCCAGCCCGCCGCTCAGCGCGTGCGGCAGGCTGGAGCTGAGGCCGACGATCAGCAGGGTGAAGAAGATGCCGACCGAGAGCACCTGCGCCGAGTTCTGGAAGGTCTGGTTCATGCCGCCGCCGGCGCCGCGATCGGCGGCCGGCAGGCTGTTCATCACCGCGGCGCGGTTGGGCGAGGCGAACATTCCCATCGACACCCCGAGCAGGAAGAGGATCGCGGCGAAGACCGGGTAGGCGAAGTCGATCGGCAGCTCCATCAGCAGGGCGAAGCTGATCGCCGCCGCGATCATGCCGCCGGTGGCGAAGGGGCGGGCGCCGAAGCGGTCGGAGAGGTAGCCGGAGATGGGCCCGGCGATCAGCAGCCCGATCGTCAGCGGCAGCATGTAGATGCCCGCCCAGAGCGGCGTCTCGGTGAAGCCGTAGCCGTGCAGCGGCAGCCAGATGCCCTGCAGCCAGATGATCAGCATGAACATCAGGCCGCCGCGCGAGATCGCGGCGAGGAAGGTCGAGAGCGTGCCGAAGGTGAAGGCGCGAATGCGAAAGAGCGCGAGGCGGAACATCGGCTCGGCGGCACGGCGCTCGACCACGGCGAAGGCGACGAGCGAGGTGAGCGAGCCCGCGAGGAGGGCGATCACCCGCGGACTTCCCCAGCCGGTCGGGCTGCCGCCGTAGGGGCGGATGCCGTAGGTGACGGCGATCATCGCCAGCACCAGGCCGAAGGCGAAGGTGACGTTCCCCCACCAGTCGATCGAGGCGGGGCGGGGCTGCGAGCGCTCCTCCAGCTTCAGGTAGGCCCAGATGGTGCCGAAGAGGCCGAACGGGACCGAGATCAGGAAGACCAGCCGCCAGTCGATCGGCGCCAGCAGGCCGCCGAGGATGAGGCCGACGAACATGCCGCTGACGCCGACGATGTTGTTGATGCCGAGCGCCATGCCGCGCTCGTTGACCGGGAAGGCATCGGTGATGATCGCCGCTGCGTTGGCGAGCAGGCAGGCGCCGCCGACGCCCTGGACGATGCGGAAGACGACGAGGAAGAGGGCGCCGGCCTGCCCGCTCATCCAGTCGACGGCGAGCAGCAGCGAGGCGGCGGTGTAGATGACGAAGCCGAGGTTGTAGATGCGGACGCGGCCGTAGATGTCGCCGAGCCGGCCGAGGCTGACGATCAGCACGCTGGAGACGACCAGATAGCCGAGGATCATCCAGAGCAGGTAGAAGCTGTTGGAAGGGACGAGGGGGTCGAGGTGGATGCCGCGGAAGATGTCGGGCATCGCGATCAGCGTGATCGAGGCGTCAAGCGTCGCCAGCAGCACCGCCAGGGTTGTGTTGGAGAGCGCGATCCACTTGTAGCGGTCGTCGGCCATCGCACGAGAGAATACACAGGTAACCTGCGCAGTCTTCCTGTCTATCTGTGGCTATGATCGGCGGCGATGCCGACCCGTGCCGACAGCGGAGAGCTGGCCAGCGAGCTGCGCGTCGTACTCGGCCACCTGATCCGCCGCCTGCGCGCCGAGCACCGCTTCTCGCTCTCGCAGGGCTCGGTTCTGGGCCGGCTTGATCGCCAGGGGGCGCAGAGCATCAGCAGGCTCGCCGCCGCCGAACGCGTCCGCCCCCAGTCGATGAGCCAGACCGTCGCCGAGCTCGAATTGCAGGGCTACGTCGACCGCCGACCCGACCCCGCCGACCGCCGCAGCACCCTGATCGAGCTGACCGCCACCGGCCGCGCCGCCCTCCACGAGGACCGCCGCCGCCGCGAGGGCTGGCTGGCCGAGGCGATCGAGGAGAACCTCAGCCCTGAGGAGCGCGAGACCCTCGACCGAGCGGTGCGCCTGATGGCGCGCCTGGCGGAGCTTTGACCGCCGTCTCTTCCCGACGATAGGCTTGGCCGTCGATTGACTGGCATTAATCAAGGGAGGTCAATGGCAGCCAACGAGGAGGTACGCAGAGAGGTCATCGCCAAAGCGCTCGCCGGGCTTTCTGCCGATCACGAGACGCTGCGGGTGAAATGGCGCGGCAAAACGGAGCGCCTGCCGGTGGTGCGGATTCCGCTTGCGGTCACGGTGCTGAACCCCAAGAGCCACCGGATCAAGTCCCAGCTTGAGTCGATGCCTAGCGCGAACGAGGCGATCGAGGAGGACCCGGACGGGGAGGTCGCACAGAGCGAGATCGCTGATCTCCTCCGCCAGACCTACGGGTTTGCCGAACTCAAGCAGAACCTCGCCGATGAGGAGCAGCGGGACCCAGGCATCATCACCCGCCAGGGCCGCCTGATCAACGCCAACACGCGAGCCGTCGCGCTTACCGACCTCGGCAAGGAATTCATCGACGTCGCGGTCCTGCCCGAAGACGCCTCGCTGGGCGAAATCTATGATCTGGAGCTCGACCTGCAGGTCGCCCAGGACTACCGGCAGGAGTACTCCTTCACCAACGAGCTGCTCTTCGTGGACGACCTGATCACGGGACAGAGCCGCAATGAAGAGGAGGTCGCGCTGCGCCTACGATGGGCGACGCCGACCAAGCAGTCCTCGCTCAAAAAAGGCTCGGAGCGAGTCCGTCGTTATGTGCGTCACCTCGCCCTGATCCGTGAAATCCAAGCGATGAGCGGGGGGAAGCTGCCGCTGACTGATTTCGACGATGCCGAGCAGACCCTGCAGGAGTTCGACAAAGCGTATGAGTCACTGCGCGACAAGGACCCCGCCGCGGCCGATCGCCTGAAGCAGGCTCGGACCCTCGGCCTGCTGGTCGACCTCGGCTACTCCCGGCAGCGATCGGTCGATTCGGCCTGGGTGGAAGACCATTTCGCCGAGGCCCTGCGGGAGGACAGCATCCTCCGTGAAGTCTCCGATGCGGTCATGGCTGACTCCGCGGCCGGAGACGACGGCGCTGCAGCCAGCTCGGACGACCTCACCGTCTTCGAGACGGGGGAGGAGTCCAACGGCGCGGCCACGGTTCACGACGTAGTCGAGCTCTTTGCGACGCGGCTAAGCCAGAGCGCGCAGGAGGA
>CAZQET010000143.1:0-1723 GCA_964591825.1 uncultured Conexibacteraceae bacterium | reverse complement strand
CTCGGAGCTGCTGTCGGAGGCGGCGGTCCTGGCCGGGCGGCTCGGCCTGCCGGCCGTGCTCAGCCGCGCCCGCGCGCTGGGGGCGACGCCGCAGCCGGTCAACCCGCCGCCCGACGGGTTGTCGTGGCGGGAGGTCGAGATCCTGCGGTGCGTCGCCGCCGGCAAGAGCAACCGGGAGATCGGCGACGAGCTGTGCATCAGCGGCCACACCGTCGCCAACCACATCCGGAGCATCCTGCGCAAGACCGATTGCGCGAACCGGACCGAGGCCGCGTCCTACGCCCACCGGCACGGGCTCGCATCGGCGTAGGCGGAGATCCCCGCTAAGGTTGACGGATGGCCCTGTACGTGATCGAGCGCAGCTTCGCCGATCAGCTCGACCTCACGGACGACGACGTCAGGTTGATCGAGGAGGTCAACAGCGACGAGGGAGTCCGCTGGCTCTTCTCGTTCCTGAGCGCCGACCGGCGCCGGACCTACTGCCTCTACGAGGCGCCGTCGCCCGATGCGATCCTGGCAGCCGCCAAGAGGGCGAACGTGCCGGCCGATGAGATCGTCGAGGTGAGCGCGGCCACGCCGCAGTTCTCGGACCGCCTGCGCGACTGGGCAGACGCGGTCAGCTGATCTGCCGGTTGCCCTCGGTGCGCTCGAGCACCACGACCGGAATCTCGCGCGAGGTGCTCTGCTGGTAGGTGTCGTAGTCGGGCCACTCGGCGACCATCGCCTTCCACATCTGCTGCTTCTCCTCCGGGCTCGCCGTGCGGGCGCGCGCTCTGAACCGGTCGCCCTTCACCTGCACCTCGACCGCAGGGTCGTCGGAGAGGTTCAGATACCAGGCGGGTGGCGCGTCGGAGCCGCCCTTGGAGGCCACGACCGTGTAGGCGTCGCCATGTGGCGCGTAGATCAACGGAGTTGTGCGCGGCTGCCCCGACCTGCGTCCCGTCGTCGTCAACAGCAGAGTCTGGGTTCCCTGCCACTCATGGCCCTCCTCGCCGTTGGTGGCTCGGTAACGCTCGACGTGCTGCTGGCCGAAAAGCGGCATTCCCAAATGCTAGAGGCTTGACTAACTTCGCCCCCGCTTGCCCGGCGCGCCGCACTCGTCTAGCCTCGGCCCGTGGCCGACTGGCCGACGATCTCCGCTTTGGCGACCGCGGGGGGCACGCTGGCCCTGGCGGCGGCGACCTACGCGTCGGTGCGGTCCGCCAATCGCTCGAATCGCGTCGCGGAGCTGGCGCTCCAGGAGCAGCGACGGCCGGTGCTCGTGGACTCGCGCAAAGACGACCGCGCCCAGGAGATCGGGTTCGACAACGGCCCCCGGCTGCACGTCCCGGGCGGCGGTGCCGTGATCGAGGCCGCCGACGGCGTCTTCCTCGCCGCCAGCCTCCGCAACGTCGGCGCCGGAATGGCCGTGCTGCAGGCATGGCATGCCCACGCCGATGTGGCGCGCGGAAAAGAGCGGCCGGACATCGAGGAGTTCCGCAACCTGACCCGCGACCAGTACATCGCCAGCGGCGACATCGGGCTCTGGCAGGGAGCGGTGCGCGACTCCGCCGACCCGCTGCACGCGATCCTGTCTGCGGCGTGCGCCGAGCGGCACTCGTTCTCTCTGGATCTGCTCTACACCGACCAGGTCGGCGGGCAGCGCACGATCAGCCGCTTCGGCGTGCTGCCGGGCGACGGCGGATGGATCTTCGTCGCCGCACGCCACTGGTACCTGGACACC
>CAZQET010000142.1:0-4339 GCA_964591825.1 uncultured Conexibacteraceae bacterium | reverse complement strand
GCCCTGCTCGAGTTCTTCGACGGCCTCTAGCGAAGGTACGCGGGCGCCTATCCGACTTTGACCCCGCCAGGGTGGGGTGAATGTCGGCTGCGCGGTTGGTCGGCCGCCTACTAGACCGAGACCGGGACCGAGTCGGGCGCTTTCTCGACTGCGCGCGGCGGTGGGGCAGGGGGGAGTGCCGGATCGCGGGATCGCGTCACCGCTGCCGGTGAGCTCTCTCGCCGGCCGGCGCCAGAGATGACCGCCAGCAGCCCGGCGAGGATCATCAGGATGTAGGGGCTGTGCGGGAACGACATCACGTCGAAGAGGACCGACAGCACCAGGAAGGCCGCGGCTGCCGCGGCCACCATCAGCGCCGGGGCCGAGCGATCGGGGTCGCGAGCGCGGATCAGCGGCACGGCCACGCCGATCATCATCCCGAGCATCAGCAGGTAGGCGATCAGGCCGACCACCCCGGTCTCGACGATGCGCATCAGCAGATCGTTGTCGAGCACCCGGTAGATGGTGTGTTCATATGAGCCGAAGCCGCGGCCGAAGAGGAAGTGCGTGAGCAGGTCGGGGCGGATCGCGTCGTAATCAGAGACCCTGTCGCTGACCGTGGCGACGCCCAGCCGGTTCGGCTCGAACTGATCGATGACCGAGCCGAGAGCGTTGGGCGCGAGGGCCGGGATGGCGAGCAGGATGACGAGGCCCAGGGGCGCCAGTCGCAGCAGCTCGCGACGGCGGAAGTAGGCGAGTACGAGGCAGACCGTGAGCGGCGCGAGCAGGGCGCTCTTGCGGTAGGTGGCGACCATCGCGCCGAGCAGGATGCAGACGGCAAGGCCATAGAGCAGCCGCGCGCCCAGCCGCCGGAGCTGCATCAGCCTGACCAGGGCGATCGGCAGCGCGAGCGAGAGCATGGCCACTGCCTCGAGGCTGAGGTCGGCGGAGCCGATCACCGAGCGCCGGCCGACTTCGTCGACGGCCATCGTGTTGACTTCGGCCACTTCGAAGAAGCTGGGCAGCAGCTTCGCCGACCAGGTGTAGAAGAGGTTGGTGCCGAGCCTGTACTCCCAGAGGATTCCCAGCCCGCAGATCACGGCGAGGACCAGGGTCAGGGTCAAGAACGGACGCACCTCGCCGGGTCGGACGGCGCTCGCGACGACCAGGAAGAGCGAGGCGTAGGCCGCGAGCAGGGTCAGCTTCTTGATCGCCAGTTCGAGCTCCAGCGCCTGGTTGAGCGCCGCGGCGTTGACCACGACGCTGAGGAAGGCGGCGGCGACGAAGATCGCGATCGCGGCGTGGATGGTGGTGAAGCGCCAGCGCGGAGCGGCTGGGCCTCCAGAGGCCAGCGAGAGCAGCCAGGTGAGCACGATCACCGGCAGGACCAGACGGTCCAGTTTGAGGTCGACCGGCAGCGATGCCTGGACCGTGATCGCGTTGATCGGCATCAGCCAGAGCATCACGATGAAACCGGCGATCATCCACGGCAGGACGCGGGTCGTATGCGGCCAGTCGTCGCTTCCATGCCTCACGGCAGCGAGCCCACGGCGGCTCTGACGGCCGACCGCCTCGCGGGCGCCGCGCAGCCAGCCCCTGCGCACCTCCCCGAGGAGGAAGAGCGCGCCGAACGCGATGCCGAAGGTCGTCAGGAAGGTGAGCATGGCGATCTCGTAGGGGGCGGTTGGATCGAGCGGGCCCCCGCGGGCGGGGCCCAGCGGTTCGAGGCTGAGCGGCGCCGACCCCCGGACGCCATGGGCGGCGGCCACCGAGCGCAGATAGCCGTTGGCGGCGACGATCGCCGCTTCGGCGAGCTCTTCCGCGCCGCCGACGGTGGGCGCCTGGGCGTAGACGCTGAGCACCGGAATGCCGCGCTGGGCCTGCACGTCGATCCTCAACGGATCGCGCGCGACGAGGATCTCGTGCGCGCGCCGCTCCGCGTCGGGCTCGTTGAACGCCACCGGCACGCTTTCGTTGGCCTCGGCCGTGGCCGCGATGCTTTCCGGATCGACGCCGAGCCGCCCGCCGATGCGTTCGAGCACCGGGGAGCTGGCAATTAGGTTGCCGACCAGGATGGTGCGCTTGGCCCCGGCTTCGAATTCGTTGGGGCCGATCAGGGGCGCTGCTGGGTTCGTCCGCAGGAAGGCGCGGGCGGTGGCGGCGCCCTGTCCCCCGTTCAGCGTCGCACCCGGCGGGAAGACGCTCAGCGAGCAGGTCGAGGCGAGGGTGACGAGAACCGCCAGCGCGGCAGCGACGAGCGCGGCAGCGGCCAGGCGCCGCCGGCGGGTCGAGCGTGCGTTGGATTCGTGGGGCGCCATGCGAGCGTGCCGGCCCGGGCCGGCCTCACATAGATCAACGCGGCCCGAAGGGCCGGTCTTCCTCGCGAAGCGCTCGCTCGCGCAAGCCATTCGTGCCGTCCCCCGTTGATCGGGCGTGGAGACCGCCTCCGACAGCCTGCTGCTGGTCAGCCCCGTCTACGACGAGGGCGCAAACCTGGAGCGGACCGCGGCGGCCCTTGCCGCGCAGACGCGACGCCCCGATCGCTGGCTGGTGATCGACGACGGCTCGCGCGACGACACGCTGGCCGTGGCTCGGCGGCTGGAGCGCGAAATCGACTTCATGAGCGTCGCCGAGGCCCCGCGGCGGCTCGACCCCGGCGCCGACAACCTCGCCCTGGCCCGCGAGGCTCACGCCTTCAACGCCGGGCTCGAGCTCTGTGGCTGGCGTGACTACGAGCTGATCGGCAAGCTCGACGGCGACGTAGAGCTGCCGCCCGAGTGGTTCGCGACCCTGCTCGAGCGCTTCTGCCTGTACCCGCGCCTGGGCCTCGCCGGCGGCCGCCTCGCCGAGCCGGGGCGCCGCGGCTGGCAGACGATCCCGATTCCCGCTCACCACGTCCACGGCGCGGTCAAGCTCTACCGCCGCCGCTGCCTGGAGGCGATCGGCGGCGTCCCCGCCCGCCTCGGCTGGGACACGATCGATGAGACCTACGCGCGCATGCGCGGCTACGAGACCCGCTCCTATCCCGACCTCGTCGCGCGCCATCATCGGCCCTACGGCTCCGCCGACGGCCGCCTGCGCGGCCGCGCCCGTCATGGCGAGTGCGCCTGGATCCTGCACTACGGCTTCCCCTGGGTGGCGCTGCGCTCGTTGAAGGTGGCGCGGGTTCCGCCCCGGGGCCTCTCGGGGCTTGCCTTCCTCGGCGGCTACCTCGGCGCTGCCGCGCGCCGCGCGCCGCGGGTCGAGGACCCCGAGTTCCGCCGCTTCGTCCGCGGCGAGCTGCGGGCGCGCATGCTGGGGGCGCCTGCCGGGCGGTCCCTGGAAACCCCGATCCGGGCGGAAACATCGCCCACCCGAGCCCGTTGATTCCCCGAACCCCGCAAACAGGCGAGATCTTCGTCCAGGAGAGAGGCACGCGAATGGTGACGACGCAGAGCACGCAGGCAGATCGGAGCAAGTCGTGATCGAGGGCGGCAGGATGCTCGTCACCGGTGGCGCCGGCACGATCGGCTCGACCCTCGTCGATCAGCTGGTCGAGCGGGGGGCGGCCGAGGTGGTCGTGCTCGACAATTTCGTGCGCGGCCGGCGCGAGAACCTCGAGCGGGCCTGCGCTGCCGGCAGGGTCACCGTGGTCGAGGGCAGCGTCGTCGACCGAGCGCTGGTCGAAGAGCTGAGCGCGGGCATCGACGTCGTCTTCCATCAGGCCGCGATCCGCATCACGCAGTGCGCCGAGGAGCCGCGCCTGGCGCTGGAGGTCCTCGTCGACGGCACCTTCAACGTGGTTGACGCGGCTGCCGCGGCTGGGGTGAAGCGGCTGATCGCGGCTTCCTCGGCCTCGGTCTACGGTCTCGCCGAAGAGTTCCCGACCGGGGAGCTGCATCACCCCTACGCCAACGACACGCTCTACGGCGCCGCCAAGACCTTCAACGAGGGCCTCCTGCGCAGCTACCACGCGATGAAGGACCTCGACTACGTCGCCCTGCGTTACTTCAACGTCTACGGGCCGCGGATGGACGTGCACGGCGTCTACACCGAGGTCCTGGTGCGCTGGATGGAGCGGATCGCGGGCGGCCAGCCGCCGCTGATCTTCGGCGATGGCTCGCAGACGATGGACTTCGTCTACGTCGAGGACATCGCGCGTGCGAATATCCTGGCCGCCCAGGCCGATGTCACTGACGAGACGTTCAACGTCGCCAGCGGGGTCGAGACGAGTCTCGCCGAGCTGGCGCAGACGCTGCTCGAGGTCATGGGATCCGACTTGTCCGTGGAGCTCGGACCTGAGCGGGCGGTGAACAAGGTCTCGCGTCGGCTCGCTGATACGAGCCGCGCCCGCGACATCATCGGGTTCGAAGCCGAGGTG
>CAZQET010000141.1:0-2183 GCA_964591825.1 uncultured Conexibacteraceae bacterium | reverse complement strand
CGCAGCTCGGCCTGGTCGAGCTCTACCTGATCGACCTGGAAACCGAATCGCTGCAGCGGATCACCCATGGCTATCGGGACGAAGCGGAACCGTCGCTCGGCGGGGCGGGCGAAAGGGCGGAACTGGGGAACGGGGCATACTCTCCATCGCTCGGGGCGGGCGACCACCGGATCGCCTTCTCCTCGACCGCCTCGAACCTGGTCGAAGGGGACGGCAACGAAGCAAGCGACGTCTTCCTGCTCGAAGGCGACGTCGGATCGGCGCCGGCGGGGGGGTCGAGCATCTCGGCCGGGCCGGGCAAGGCCGCGCCGAAGGGTCGCCGCCGCCTCACCCTCACCGCCTTCTCGCTGCCCGACGGCAGGGTGAGGCTGGCGGTAACGGCGCCCGCGGCGGGGACGCTGCGGGCGCTCGTCTCCGCTTCGCTGGAGGTCGGCTCGCGCCCCCGCCGCCTCACCGAGGGCCACGCCCGTACGAGGCCAAGCGGGGCGGCGAGCATGACTCTGACGCTCCCCCCGCGCTACCGACACCTCGCCCGCTCCGACGAAGGGCTGTACGCGACCGCGCGCGTCTCCTTCACGCCGGCAAGGGGAGCGCGCCTGCGCGGGCGGCCGCTGCGCGGCGAGCTGCAGGTCCGCTTCCATGCCCACCGACGCCGGTCGGGAGATCGCCGATGAAGCGCGCCGCCGCCCTGCTCGCCGCCCTCGTCGCGATCGCCGTGGCCGGACCCGCCCGCGCCGCGGCTCCCGAATGGCGCTCCCAGCAGCCCGTCGGCCCCCAGGGGCGGGCGCCGCTCGGCGAAGTCGGCGACCTCGAGTGCTGGCAGGCCAACCGCTGCCTGCTGATCACCGCCGGCAACAGCGGCATGCCCGCCGGCCTCTACGCCTACGACGGGACCGGCTGGTACCTGTACTCGACGGTCTGCGGCGGGCACGAAGGCAGGATCGCCTGGGCGGGACCGGACGACTTCTGGACGGTCTCCGACCAGCAGGCCGGCCAGGAAACGGAATTCACGCAGCTGCTTCGACGCCCGATCTCGCTCTGCCACTTCAAGGACGGCGCCGTCGTTGCCTCCTACGCCGAGCCGCTGGGCGTCGCCTCCTCCTACCTGCCGATGCACGCAGCGGCCTGTCTGGGGCCCGAAGAATGCTGGTTCGCCGGCGAACGGCTGCCGGGCACGGTCAACGTCGGCGCCTTCCATCTCTACTGGAACGGGCTCTCGGTCACCTCCTTCCCGCCGCTGACCGAATCGCTGCCCGAGCTCGAAGACCCGGGCCGCTCGGTGGTCGGTCTCGCCTACCACGAAGGCGGCCTGTACGAGAGCGTCAGGGTGCAGGGAGACGACGAGGCCCCCGGCGAGTCGGAGTCCGAACCGTCCTTCCTGCACAGGGTCGTCCCCGGCGCGCCGCCGGCCTTCGTGCCGGAAGAACCCGCTGAACCGCTCTCCTACGGGGAAGGCGCCGTGCCGAGCCAGCTCGAAGGCTTCCGGCTCAGCGATGACGGCGAAGCGCTATGGGCGGTCTCGGGGGCGAGCTCCGCCCCGGCGGAAGTGACCGCCCTGCGCCTTGGCCCCGGCGCCTCCTCCTTCGCGCAGGTTTCGCTCTCGGGCTCCGGCTCGCCTTTCGTCCCGGGCGACAGGGTCACCGGACTGGCGGCCGAACCGGAAGCCGACGCGGCCTGGGTCGGCTTCAGGCCGCCCACCGATTTCGGCTCGGTTCCGGCCCGGCTCGCCCTCGTCCACGCCGACGGCAGCGTCGATCCGCCCGTGGCGCTGCCCGCCGAAGGGGAAGGCGTCGGGCGGTATTGGGGCTCCGCCGGTCCGATCTCCTGTCCGGCGGCCGGCCAGTGCTGGATGGCGACCCAGAAGGGCTGGCTCTTCCACCTCGGTCCGGACCCGGCGGCCGACGAAGACCCGGCGATGCACACGCTCGTCACCTTCCGCCCGCCCGACGCGGGGCTGCCCAGCGTGCCGCCGACCTCGCTTCCCGAAGACGACTCCGGCGCCGGCTCCTCCTCGCAGGGAGAAGAAGAAACGCCGCTGGGGATCCAGGAAGAACCGCTGCCGCGTCGCCGCCCACCCCTGGTGACGAAGCTGAAACAGAGCCTGGTCGACGGCACCACGCTGGAGCTTCGCTTCGTCCTTCGCGTCAAGGCCCACGTGCGCCTGCTCGCCAAGCGCAAGGGCG
>CAZQET010000140.1:0-6932 GCA_964591825.1 uncultured Conexibacteraceae bacterium | reverse complement strand
TACTTCGAATGGGGTACCGACACCTCTTACTCAGGTGGCACGGTCCCCTGCGCTGAGGGAACTTCATTCAGCTCGGCCGAAAGCGTCAGCGCTCTGCTCAACAACATCACCCCCGGAGCGACCTATCACTACCGGCTGCACGTAGGCACCGGCGGGGCAGGTGAATTCAGTGGGAGCGATGTGAGCGTTGAAACACCGCCGTTCTCGGTCCTGGCAACCGAAGTCACCAGCATTGACAACGTTGCTTCCAAGACACTCGCCTTCGATCAAGCCCATAAAAAGCTCTACGACTTCAGCCTGGGCTCTCAGAATACGGGCGCGATACGTGGCTTCGACGCCTCAGCGCCGCCCAATTACCCGCCGCTCACGGGTTTCGCGCCCCGCGAAACCGCCGTAGGCTCGGATTGCTCCAGCCTTGCGATTGACGCGTCATCGGGCAACGTCTATCTTGCCCGCTACCAATTTGGTGGTGGTGACCCGCATGTAGGCACCATCCAGGGATTCGCTCCAGACGGAAGCCCGCTGGGCGGGGCCTTCCCAATCGATCCGAGATCCAATCCCGGTGGGTTCGGTGGTGAACTCTGCGGTGCTGCCGTCGACTCTTCGGGCGACATCTGGGTCAACGCCTTTAAGGGTTCTATTGACGATCTGCTCCGCTACAGCCC
The DNA here is from genome assembly GCA_964591825.1 of uncultured Conexibacteraceae bacterium. GTDB lineage: Bacteria > Actinomycetota > Thermoleophilia > Solirubrobacterales > 70-9 > VRUE01. The sequence continues at coordinate 6,267 of CAZQET010000140.1, read as the reverse complement.
CAGCGGGGTCTTTCAGGGCTCGATCGACATCGGAGCTCTCGGCATTCCCACCGCAAACAGCGAAGAAGTGACGCAGCTGGCATTCGACTCCAACGACGACCTCTATCTAGCCGGCGGCGGTGGCATCTGGCGCCTCAGTGCGGCAAGCTCCTACACGGAAGCCACCCGGATCACTCCTCGAGCCCCGGGGAACACCCGCTCCTACCACTTCGCGATCGACACCTCCACCCACGACATCTTCCTTCAGGTGGAAGACGTACACGGTGCGAGAATCCGGGAGTTTGACTCGAACGGCAACCTGCTGGCAACCTTCGCCAAAGGCATCAGCTCCCTCCTGCAGGGCGTCGCGGTCGATCCCAGCAATCACTACATCTACGTAGGCGATCCAGCGAATCAGAAGATCCGCGTCTTTCACCTTGAAGGCTCCAGGAAGCCGCCGACCCTCACGCCGGGCAGCCCGAGCGCGGTGAGTGGCAACTCGGCGACGTTGAACGCCAAGGTCGACCCCGAGACCTTCCAGGTCACCGACTGTCACTTCGAACTGATCCCGGCCTCCCAGTTTGCGGCCAGCGAATACAAAAATGTCGGCGCGGCCGAGGAACATCCGTGCACGCCGCCCCCCGGCTCGGGCTCAGGTGATGTCGCCGTATCGGCCAATGTCAGCCTCGAGGCGGGCAACACCTACCACTTCCGTATCGTCGTCTCCAACGCAAATCCTGACGGCACCGAAACGGGTCCCGACCAGACATTCTCGACCACCGGCCCGTCGGTCAGCGGCGAGAGCGCCGACAACATCACCGACACGGCGGCGACTCTGCACGCCTCCGTCAACCCCAATGGGGTCACCACCGGCTACCATTTCGAGTACGTCACCGACGCTCAGTTCCAGGCCAGTGGCTTCGCCGGGGCGGAGAGCGTGCCGGCCACTGACGCCTCCGCCGGCTCCGCCGGCTCCGCAGTCGCGGTCGCCCAGCGACCCACCGGGCTGCAGCCGGGCACGACCTACCACTTCCGCGTCGTTGCCACCGATTCCAGCGGCATAGATCACGGCGCCGGCAGCACCTTCGCCACTTATCCATCCGGCCCGCTGGCCGAAGGCGAAAGCATCGATCAGATCACCGAAACCTCCGCCACCCTGCACGCCAAGGTCAACCCCTTCGAAAACGCCACCGGCTACCACTTCGAGTACGTCACCGACGCACAGTTCCAGGCCAGTGGCTTCGCCTCGGCGACGAACGTTCCGGCCAGCGACGAATCGCTCGGCTCGGGCAGCTCGACGATCTCGGTCGCTCAGCCGGTCGAAGGTCTGCAGCCGGGCACGGCCTACCACTTCCGCGTCGTGGCTACGAACGCGAACGGCACCAACCATGGCCCCGGCAAGGTCTTCACCGCCTACACCGCTCTTCCCAGCTATGGATCCTGCCCCAACGAAGGATTCCGCGATGGTCCATCCGCCAAGCTGCCCGACTGCCGCGCCTACGAGCAGGCCTCGCCGGCCGACAAGCACGGCCTCGGAGTTCTCACTAACAGGCAGGACGGGGACACCGCCGCCGACGGTAACGCCGTCGCCTTCAGCGCCGTCGCCGGCCTTCCCGCTGCCGGCGGTGCTTCGCAGGCCTATGCGTTCATCGCCCTGCGCACCTCCTCCGGCTGGAGGACCACAAGCTCCACCCCGATCCTGCCCGCCGGCCACGAGGTCGTGCTCAATGGCTACACCCCCAACCTGACCACCTCCTACAGCTCCGACACAGACGACGGCAACTTCTACATCGGCGACCTCGGCGCCGGCACTTGGGACAAGGTCCTCTCTCCGGCAGGCGGCATCTCCTTCGATACAAGCGTCGGTGCCGTTTCCGGGGACCCCCAGCGCTTCCTGCTCAGCTCCCGATCTGCCTTCACTCCCGACGCCGTCGACTTCACCAACTCCGCCTCCCAGATCAACCTCTACGACTACGACCGCGGCACGCTAAGCCTCGCCGATCGCGTCCCCGTCTTTCCCGCTACTTCCTGTGACGACGACGGCGGGCCCGACTGCATCTCGTCACCCGAAGGCGCCGAAAATCGGCTCGGTCTGCTTCCCGGCCTCGTGAGCGACACGATGTCCGATGACGGCTCGAGGATCCTCTTCACCGAATCCGGCAGCGGTCGCATCTACCTGCGCGAAGGCTCGAAGACCGTCCAGGTGAACGCCTCGCAGGCCTCCAGCTCCGACCCCAACGGCCACAAGCCGGCGCACTGGTGGGCCTCGAGCCCCGACGGGGCGACCGCCTATTTCACCAGCTGCGAGAAGCTGACCGATGATGCGACCGCGGTCTCGACCAACGCCGGCACCTGCGGCAATGGTAACCAGCGCGGCGGAAACGAAGTGGGCGCCGACCTCTACGCCTACGAAGCCGGCACGGGCCAGCTGCACGACCTGACGGTTGACTCCAACTCCGATCCCAAGGGCGCCGACGTGAAGACGGTGCTCGCCGTCTCGCCCGACGGATCCTGGATCTACTTCCTCGCCAACGGGCGACTCGCTCCAGGCGCCCAGCCGGGTGACTGCACTTCGCAAGAAGGCCAGTGCGAGCTCTACGCGATCCACGACGGGGGCGCTCCGGTCGACGTGACGACGTACTCGGCGGCTGATTCACCCACTGAAATCGCCGACAACTACGCTCCGAAAGCCTGGGCGGCGAACAACGGCACCCTGCTCCTGCGCACCACTCGACCGCTCACCTCCTACGACAACACGGGCCTCTGTAAACGGAGCGGGAAACCGGACGAAACGTATGTCCCGGGCCCGTGCACGGAGCTCTACCGCTACCAGCCCGGCGAGGGGAGCATCATCTGCGTGTCGTGTGACCCGACCGGCGCGCCGCCGATCGGCAGGGTCATTACCACGTCCCAGGATGTGGCCGATTTTCTCGGGGTTCCTCCGAGCTCACACAGGGCCGATGCGTCCTTTACCCGCAACCTCTCTGCCGACGGTAACCGGGTCTTTTTCCAGACGCCCGAGAAGCTGGTCATTGCCGACACCAACGGCGACGGTGGCTGCCCGGAGAACTTCAACCCCGCCCACCAGCACAATGGCAAGTACCCCTGCCAGGACGTCTATGAGTGGGAGGCGCCCGGCAGCGGCTCCTGCACGCAGGGAGGCCCGGCGTACTCCGCCCAGGACGCCGGTTGCCTGTACCTGCTGAGCAGCGGCACCAACGACAACGACTCCGGTATCCCTTACCTCATCGGCGCCTCGGTCTCGGGCAACGACGTCTTCATCCGCACCACCAACCAGCTGGTGCCCCAAGACGAAGACGAACTGTATGACATCTATGATATCCGGGTGCAGGGCGGTCTGGCCTCCCAGCACGAAGTCAACGCACCGCCCTGCGGCGGCCCTGAACAGTGCCGCGCGGCGGGCACGCAGGCGCCGGCTGCGGCGGGCGCGGGAAGCGCCGCCTTCAGCGGCCCCGGCAACCAGCCGGTGCAACGCAAAGCCCACAAGAAGCACCACCGAAAGAAGCGCCACCACCGCCACGTCCAGCACCGCAAAGCCAGCTCCAACAGGGGAGGTTCCAAGTGATCCGTGCCAGCCGAAACCTCCTCGCGATGCTTCTCCTGGCGGCGATAGGAGCGGCGATCTCAGCTTCCCCTGCCGCGGCGGTCACCGCGGCGCCGGCCTGGCGGATTGAATCCTATCCAGCGCCCGCCCACTTCACGCCCGGCCTCTCCACCGGCCAGGACATGTACATCATCGAGGCGGTCAACTCCGGTGGGGCGACAACCGACGGCAGCACGGTGACGGTCACCGACGAACTGCCGCCGGGGTTCTCGATGCATGTGGGAAAAGTGGCTGGAACCTCGATCTTCGCCTACATCACCAGCGACCGCCAAGTCACCGACGGCCAGGCCGTGACGTTGGTACCGTGCGACTCCGGTCCACCGGTGACCTGTGAATTCCCACACGCGGTAGTGCCCGGTGAGCGGCTCTCGGTCTTCCTATCCACAGATACTCCCGCCTCGGGCCCCTCGGAGCTCACCAACCACATCACGGTCTCCGGCGGCGGCGCCGCCCCTGCCTCGGTAACCGAAGAGACCCCCTTCAACTCAGAACCGGTCCTCTTTGGGATGCAGGCCTTCCACACTTCGCTGACGGACCTCGACGGCGGTCCCGTGACCCAGGCCGGCGCCCACCCCTTCAGCTTCCGCGTCGGCTTCGGCATCAACAACGAGATCAAGCCCAGCAGCGGCTTCATCCGGCCAGTGGAGAACTTGAAGGATGCGGGTGCGACGTTGGCTCCCGGGCTGGTCATTAACCCAAGTGCCACCCCGCACTGCACCGAGGTTCAGCTCGAGTCTGATTCCTGCCCTAACAGCTCCGCGGTGGGTGTCATCGATTTCTCGGCTACCAAGCTCGGCGCTCCCGCCTCGGCTTTCGGAAACTCTCTCTTCAACATGGTGACGCCGCCGGGCGCAGCCGCTTCCTTCGGCTTCAACGCGGTCGGCTTCGGCCTCTTCTTCCACGTCCTCGGCGGCGTCGACCCGGCACGGAACTACGCGCTGAAGGGCGAAACGCTCGACATCACCCAGCTTGGTGGATTGAACAACTTCGTGCTCGACCTCTGGGGCAACCCCTCCGATCCGGGTCACGAACACATCCGTGGCGAATGCGCCAGCGGCAACGAGTCCGAAGCCTGCCCCGTCCCCGCCAACCCGACCCCCTTCATAGACATGCCCTCGGCCTGCTCTGGCCCCCTGCAGGCTCACGCCACCGCCACCTTCTGGCAGAGCGGCGTGAGCGAGTCCCAGACGACGCAGACCACCGACGCCGCCGATCCGCCCAACCCGGTCGGGGTGACGGGCTGTGAAGCGCTCGAATTCGAACCGACGCTGAGCGCGAGGCCGACCACCAACGTGGCGGACTCCCCCTCGGGCCTTGAAGCAGACCTCCACATCCCCCAGAGCGAGAACGTTGAAACGCTCTCCACCTCAGACCTCAAAGACGTCACGGTCAAGCTGCCCAGGGGGCTGACGATCAACCCTTCAAGCGGCAACGGCCTTGATGGCTGCTCCTCTTCTCAGATCGGCCTTGCCACAGACGTTGGTGCCAGCCCGATCCGCTTCAAAGAAGGCGAGCCGAGCTGTCCGCCCGCATCGCGTCTGGGCACGCTGGAAGTAACGACTCCGCTTGTCGACCACGCCCTACCGGGATCGGTCTTCCTGGCAAAGCCCTTCGACAACCCCTTCTCCTCGCTCTTGGCGATCTACCTGGTGATCGACGATCCCCAGACAGGGGTCGTGGTGAAGCTCCCCGGGCGCGTCGAAGCAGATCCCCAGAGCGGTCAGCTCACAACCACCTTCACCGAAAACCCCCAGCTGCCGGTCGAAGAGCTGAAGGTCTCGCTCTTCGGCGGCTCAGGCGGTGCCCTCCGCACCCCCGCGGCCTGTGGCACCTACGCCACCGAATCGACCCTCACCCCCTGGACCGCACCGGAGTCAGGCCCGCCGGTCAAATACGAAGACTCCTGGCAGATCGAAGCCGGCCCGGGTGGCTCTTGCCCTGAAAGCGAAGCCTCCCAGCCCTCCTCACCGTCCTTTGACGCCGGCTCAGAAGCCCCCCTTGCCGGCACCTACTCACCGCTCCTGGTCAACCTGCGCCGCGAAGACGGCACCCAACAGTTCTCCTCGCTGAAGCTCTCCCCACCCCCGGGCCTGATCGGCAAGCTGGCGGGCATCCCCGCCTGCCCCGACAGCGCTCTGGCGGGAGCTGGGGCAAAGAGCGGGCGAGCAGAGGAAGCCAGCCCCAGCTGCCCGGCTGCCTCCAAGGTGGGCAGCGTGGTGGTCGGCGCCGGCTCAGGTCCCGCCCCCTACTACGCCAAGGGCAATGCCTACCTGGCAGGCCCATATAAGGGCGCCCCGCTCTCCTTCGCGGTGATCGTCCCGGCCACCGCCGGTCCCTTTGACCTCGGCACCGTGCTTAACCGGGTGGCGATCAACGTCGATCCCGCCACCGCGCAGATCACCGCAGACGCAGACCCCCTGCCCCAGATCCTCGAAGGCATCCCCCTCGACGTGCGCTCGATCGCGGTGCGCCTCGATCGCCCCCAGTTCACCCGCAACCCGACCAGCTGTGACCCGACCTCCTTCGGCGGGGAGCTCGGCACCACCTTCGGGGTTACCAACCCGCTGCAAAGTCGCTTCCAGCTCGGTGAGTGCGGGCGGCTTGGCTTCAAGCCGAAGATGGCGCTTGCCCTGAAGGGCCCGATCAAGCGCGGCCGCTACCCG
>CAZQET010000139.1:0-22950 GCA_964591825.1 uncultured Conexibacteraceae bacterium | reverse complement strand
CGAAAAACATGACGCCGCAGCGGGAGAGACGCCCCCATTGCCCATCTCAGATTTCATACGCTGCGCTCCGTGGGGAGATGGAAGCTGACCGTGCGGCATGGGTCGGAGGTGGAACATGCTCAGTTCGAGGAGCTTGGGGTGGCCGTGGCCGCAATGCGAAAGCGGGGGCTGGAGATTCGGGCTGAGGGGGCGGCGAAGACGGTCGCGGCTTTCAAGGACTTCGAGCCGAGGGATCAGGTTCATGCGCGGTTGCAGCTGAGCGGTGGGCGGTGGCCGCGGCGGCGGGTGGCGGGCGTCGATCTGCGTGGGGATGGCACGTTCGTGCCTTACCGGGGTGGGGTGAGACGCGAGGAGCTCGATCCGAGCCGTGACGAGACTCCCTTCGAGACCGTGCGCGCGGCGCTCGCGGGGAGCGAAGGCACGCCCAGCGGATCGGCCTAAGCGGGGGTTGCCTCGAGCGGCCTGGGGTCCGGCAGCTCGAAGCCGGTCTCGGCGAGCCACTCGCGGATGGTCTCCATCAGCCGGGCGCGCGCCTCGGCGCGGTCCTCCAGCCAGACCAGCGTCGCCTCGCCCTCGGAGCCGATCGTCAGCAGCCCGTCCATGCCCCGCGCGCGGGTGAGGGTCGTGATCGCCTGCTCAGGGGTGTGCGCGATCGGCGCCCCCACGTTGAGCGAGGTGTTGACCGAGGCCTCGACCCCGGTCCGCCGGCCCATCGCGAGCAGCAGCTCATGGCAGAAGGGGTTCACCTCCGGGCGCACGATCTGCAATCGCCCGGTGCCGTCGTGGTGGATCACGGCCGGGATCGCCTCCCGCGCCTCCGGACGCGCGCGAGCGGTCAGAACCATGTAGCTGTAGGCGTTGTAATCGTCGGCGGCGGCTCCCGGCTGCAGGTGGAAGAAGTGCTCGGCGGCGGCGCGGGTCAGCATCGGCGCCAGCGGCCGGATCAGTTCCCGGTGCTTGACGCGTTCGTTGAGCACTCGCCGCGTATCCGGATTGCAGGGGTTGGCGAGGATGCTGCGGTGGCCGAGGGCGCGCGGTCCCGTCTCCGAGGCCCCCTGGTACAGGCCGATGACGCGATCGCTCGCGAGGGCATGGGCGACCAGGTCGGCGACGCCGCGCCTGCGCTCGGGGTCCGAGCAGTCGCCCAGGGACATGCTGGCCACGGTCGGCTCCGTCCGCACGGCGGCGCGAATCTCAGCGGAGGAGGGTGCGAAGCCGCAGTAGAAGGCGTGCCGCAGGGGCGCCCCGGGCTGCGCTCCAGCCCACAGCGCGAAGGCGTAGGCGGCGCCGACCGGCGTCCCGGCGTCGCCCGGGGTGGGCGGGACCCAGAGGTTGAGACGAGTGTCAGGGCGGCCGAGCTCACGCGCGTACCACTCCTCGTCGAAGCAGTCGAGGAGGCGCATGTTGGCGACGCAGTTGAGCGCCGTGCCGCCGGTCAGCACCAGCCGGCTGCTGCCCGTCGTGCGGATCAGGTGGTCGACGATGTGGACGAGGGCGTCCTCGAAGACCATCTGCACCGCCGCCGCGCGGTCGAGGCGCTCGCGGGTGAGGTCGGGGTGGCGAACGTCCTCGACGTTGAGGACCGCGTCCGGATTCCACATCTCGGAGAGCGGAATCGGCTCGCCGAGGATCTCGCGCAGCTCAGGGGTATAGGGCGTGGTGAAGCTGCCTCGGGTCCAGTTGGCGAGGGCGCGATTGACGTGCACGGTCCCCTCCGAGCCGAAATGGATGACCTGTCTGAGCCTGCGGTAGAAGCGGTTGGTCAAGCGGTTGCCGTCCCCCCAGGCCGCCGCGCCCATGTAGCGGCCCTCGGAGCTCAGCATCGGCCAGCCGCCCTGGGTCGAGCTGAGCAGCCCGTAGAAGGTGCCGAGCGAGTCGAGTGGGTTGCCGCCCTGGGTCGAGAGCAGCTGCAGGCGACCCTCGCGCGCCTCGTAGGTCGAGGTGGAGGCGTCGTCGCCCGAGCCGTCGAGGACGATCACCATCGTCGGCTCCTCCTCGCCGGCGAAGGGGGAGACGGCGTAGCTGAAGGAGGCGTGGCAGTCGTGGTGGCGGATGCCGAGGATCGGCTGGCGGCGGCCGGAGCCGAGCTGCCCGCCGAGGCGATCGGCGCTCGTCCACATGAATCTGGCGATGGCGTCGTTCAAGACTTCTTCGGGTCGCTCCCCGGCCAGCTCGATCGCTGCCACCGGGCCTTCCTCGGCGGCCCCACGCAGCACGAACGTGGGAAGCGCCTTTGCGAAGTCCCAGCTGGCGACGCAGGCGGAGAGGTCCTCCGGGCCGATGCCGAGCTCATCCATGCGGCGCCTCACGGACGCCAGCGAGTGCTGCGGGTAGCCTGAGAAGTGCTTGACCGCGGTGTAGCGCTCCTCCTCGTCGTTGCAGATCAGCTCCAGCGTGCCGTCCGGCGCGATGCGGACCAGCGCCGCGCCGGCGTTGTGAAAGCCGACCCCCAGCCCGAGCACGAACGCCTCGCTGCCTGCACGCAACCGCCGGCGCAGGTCGTCGAGGCGCGATGCGGCCAGCTCGCTCTCCATGTCGACGATCCCCCGACGGGAGAAGCCCCGTCCCAATACGGAGGAGCTCACGTCACAGACCAGCTTCGCCAGCCGTGGGTGCCTCGGCCCCCAAACGCCAGAGACGACGGCTCCCCTGCCCCCCCGCATGGCTGAAAGATAACCGCATGTTTATGCCCTGTCCACCAAGGCCGGCGCCGGCTGAGCGGCGACGCGGCCCGCCGCGCGGTGCGCAAGACTCCCCCCGAGATGGCCGAGGTCGAGATTCCCAAGGGCAGCTACGCCGCCGGGCGGCGGGTGAAGCTGCCGGCCGGCGCGAAAGCGCCCTACGTCGTCTTCATCAACGGAGTCGAGCAGCGCGAGGGCGAGGACTACCGGGTCGCCGCCGGCGAGATCGTCTTCAACCGCGAGATCGTCAAGGAGAAGGTCGGCACCGGCCGCTGGCTTGCCATGTATCTGGGGCTCTTCGGCACCTACCGCAAGAACGAGACGATCGACCTCCAGTTCCAGCACGACGGCAAGACCGAGCTGCGCTCCGACCTCGCGGTCGAGCCGGGCGCGTAGCCGCCCTGCGCCCTGGGTTTCGCGGCGCTCAGTTGAAGATGTAGAGCACCGCGAAGGCGGTGAGGACGAAGGCGGCCCCGCCGGCGAGCATGCCCTTGTCTTTGGAGACCATCGCGGCGATCGAGCGGTCGTCGGTGCGATCGTAGATCAGGTAGAGGTAGCGAAAGATCCCGTAGACGACCGGCGGGATCGTCCACATCATCTGGCTGCCGACAATCGGCGAGTTGACCGCGTAGATCGAGTAGCTGATCACGGTGCCGGTGGTGACCATCGCGACCATCTGGTCGAGGAAGGGCAGCGAGTAATGCTCCAGCACCGGCCGGCTGCTGGTGCCCTCGTGCAGCTCCGAGACCGCCTCCTGGCGGCGCTTGGTGAAGCCGAGGAAGAGGGCGATCATCCCGGTGCAGAGCAGCAGCCATTCGGAGGCGTGAGCTTCAACCGCGCTGGCGCCGGCGGCGACCCGCAGGATGAAGACCGTCGCCAGGGTCATCACGTCGATGATCACGACCTGCTTCAGCCAGAAGCTGTACGCAAGCTGGACGACGGCATAGCCGATCACCATCAGGCCGACTTCCCAGTTGACCGCGGCGAAGGCGAGGCCAACGGCGACGATCGCCAGCAGGGGCGCGATCGCCCTCGCGGCGCCCTCCGACAGCTCCCGTGCCGCCAGCGGGCGGAAGCGCTTCTTCGGGTGCATGCGGTCGAGCTCAACGTCGACCAGATCGTTGACGTAGTAGCCGGCGCTGGAGATCAGGCAGAAGGAGACGAAGGTGAGCGTCGCCTCGAGCACGTCATGCGGCTGATTGAACTTGCCGGAGAAGAGCAGGCCGGCGAAGACGAAGACGTTCTTGATCCACTCCTGCGGCCGCCCGGTCTTGATCGCCGCCCGCAGGGGCGAGCGACTGGGGATCACCGGCTCGTTCATCGCAGTGGTGGGATCGTCAGCAGGGGCCGGGATCGTCGGCTGTTCCGAGGTGATGGTTTCCATCTGTGTGCCGGGACGGCAGGGACGAGCTACCCGGCGAAGGGAGAATCAGTCGCGAAAGGGTAGCGCTCCGAGCTGTCAACTTCGGCGCTGAGCGCGCTTCCGACATCGACCGCCCCAGAGTCGGGTCAATGTCGGATGCGCGCTTCTAAGGATCGATGAGCACGCCGGGATTCAGGACGCCCGCCGGGTCGAGCTCGGCCTTGGCAGCGCGGAGGGCGGCAGCGAAAGGGGCGGGGCGTTGGCGGTCGTACCAGGGGCGATGGTCGCGGCCGACGGCGTGGTGGTGGGTGATCGTGCCGCCGCCCTCGATCACGGCCTCGGCGGCGGCGGCCTTGATCTCGTCCCACTGCTCGACCTCGCCACCGCGGACCGCCGGCGCCAGGACCGTGAAGTAGGGCGCCGGCCCGTCCGGGTAGACGTGGGTGAAGCGGCAGCTGAGGCGCGGCGAGCCAGGGCCGTCGGCCGGCGCCTCGCAGACCTCGGCCACCTTGGTCCGCACCGCCTCCATCACCGACGCGTGGAAGTCCTCGAAGCGATCCCAGGTGATCGCCGTCTCGAACGTCTCGCTGAGCACGCCGCAGGCCACGAACGTGTCGCGCAGGTACGGCGCCAGGAGAAACGCCGACCGCCAGCTCTCGACCGCGCTCCGGGATTCACCGCCATCGTGACCCGGAGCGGCGCCATCCTTCGCCCTGGGTCCGGTCGGCCCAGTGGTGCGACGCTCGCCGGGGTCGCCGCCGTGGGACTGGGCGATGTCGAGGGCCAGGCGCATCGACTCGTCGACGGGGAGGCTCGCGGACTCGAAGCCGAGAACCAGGAGATGGCGCTCGCCACTGCCGGCGCCGGTGGTCCCCGCCTCGAGTGCGTCGAGCAGGCGGCAGTTGGACGGGTTGAGGCCGGACTGGGCGATCTCGCGCACGGCCGCGGCGGCGGCGAGGAAGTCGCCGAACTCGACGCCGGCCGAGGCCTTGAACTCGGGCCGCGGGCGCACCCGCACCCAGGCGTCGGCGATCACCCCGAGGATCCCCTCCGAACCGATCAGCGCTCGGTCGGGGGAGGGCCCGGCCCCGGAGCCCGGCAGCCGCCGACTCGACCAGGTCCCCCGGGGCGTGATCGCCCGCACCGACTCGACCAGGTCGTCGATGTGCGTGTAGAGCGTCGCGAAGTGCCCGCCCGCCCTGGTCGCGACCCAGCCGCCGAGGGTCGAGTACTCGAAGCTCTGCGGGAAGTGGCGCAACGTCAGCCCGTGCTCGCGCAGCTGCTCCTCCAGCCCCGGTCCGGTCGCCCCCGCCTGGATCCGCGCCGCCAGTGACTCGGCATCGACCTCCAGCACCCGGTCCAACCGCTTCAGATCGAGCGACACCACCGGCCGCTCGACCTCCCGCGCCTCGACCCCACCGACCACGCTCGTCCCGCCCCCAAAAGGAATGACCACCGCACCCTCGGCCTCGCACCAAGAGAGCACCGTCTCGATCTCCGACTCGTCCCGCGGGTAGGCGACGAGATCGGGTGGATTCTCGAATTGGCCTCTGAACCCGCGCACCACATCCCGATAGGCCTTCCCCAACGCATGCACCACCCGCTCGTAACGGGCGTTCGTAAACAAGTCCCCAAACGCATCCGGAGCTTTCAGCCGCGACTCGCGCAGCCCCACCTCCTCGAGCGACACCGCCTCCTCGGGCTCCCCCCCAAACCCAAACCGCTCCCTGATCCCAGCCGCAGCCTCCCGAAGCTGCTGCCGCGAGGGCGCCTGATCCTCAAACCCCCACCCCCAATGCTTGAGCCTCCGCCTCGAACTCACAAGCTGTCCACTGGGAGGGCGTCTCCGGCGGGTGGCGCCGTAGGAGGACCCACCCCCGAGGACGCTTTAGCGACCGCAGGGGGTGGGGGTACCTGCGGCGACAGGACCCGCCGGCCAGACACCTACCAGTGCACGCCTTTCATGAGGTGAGCGAAGGCAACGGCCTCCGTGGACGGGGCCTTGTCCGGCGCCTCCTCGGCCTTCCCCTTCGCCGCCTGCGAATCCGGGAACAGCTTGTAGGCCTGGTTGAGGATCCGGTCGCTCGTCTTCGGCGCGACCGCGTAGAGCACCTCGCCGAAGGTTCCGAGCCGCGTCGCCACCTTCTTCGGCTGGTGGATCATCGCTCCGGCGATCATCTCCGCCGCCTCCTCGGGCGAGATTGCTGGGAAGACGTCATACATCCGCGTCGGCGCGATCATCGGCGTGCGCACCAGCGGCATGTGGATCGTCGTTATGTGGACGCCGTCGTCGACGACCTCGGAGGCGATCACCCGGCCGAAGGCATCGAGCGCCGCCTTGGAGGCGACGTAGGCCGAGAAGCGCGGCGGGTTGGTCTGCGTCCCGATCGAGCTGATGTTGATGATGTGGCCCGACTTGCGCGCCCGCATCGAGGGCAGCAGCGCGAGGATCAGCCGCACCGCCCCGAGGTAGTTGAGCTGGATCGTGCGCTCGTAGTCGTGGAAGCGCTCGTAGGCGAGGCCGACCGAGCGCCTGATCGAGCGGCCCGCGTTGTTGACGAGGATGTCTACCTGGCCGTGGTAGGCGAGCACCTCCTCGGCCATCCGCTCGATGTCCTCCATGTCGGAGAGGTCGCAACGATGGATGTGGGCGACGCCGCCAGCCCGCTCGATCTCGCGCTTGGTGTCCTCCAGCTTGTCGACCGAGCGGGCGACCAGCAGCACGGTCGCCCCAGCGTCGGCGGCCTTGACCGCGGTCGCCTTGCCGATCCCCGAGGAGGCGCCGGTGATCAGCACCACCTTGCCCCGCACCGCGGAGCTCAGCGAGCGGTCCTTGAAGAGGTCGGGGTCGAGGTTGCGCTCCCAGTAGTCCCAGACGCGGTCGGCGTAGGACTCGAGCGGCGGCACCGAGATACCCGTGCCCTTCAGCGCCCGCTGCGCATTGGTCGAGTCGAAGTGGGTCGGGTAGTTGACGTAGTTGAGCAGCCCCGCCGGGATGCCGAGCTGGTCGAAGCCGATCTTCATCGCCCGCTTCGCCGGCGGGAAGAAGCGCAGGCCGGTGCGAGCCAGTGAGGCGACCGGGTCGGTAATGCCGGAATCGAGTCGCAGCGCCGCCTGCGGTGCGTCGGCGACGCGAGCGAAGAGGTTGAGCACCTCGCCTGCGGTCTTCGGGTTCGGATCGGTGAGGCTGAAGGCCTGGCCGTCGAGCCCGGGCTCGTGGGCGATGTGGTCGATCGCGTCGGCGACGAAGTCGACCGGGACGATGTTGATCTCACCGCCCTCGATTCCCACCGCCGGCAGCCAGCCCGGCAGCACCCGCCGCGCCCGCTGCAGCAGCTTGAAGAGGTAGTAGGGACCATCGACCTTGTCGATCTCGCCAGTGCGCGAGTCGCCGACGACGACACCTGGCCGGTAGACCCGCCAGGGCCGGGGGCATTCCTCGCGCACGACCCGCTCGGACTCGTGCTTGGTGCGGAAGTAGGGATGCACGTCGAGCCGTTCGGCCTCCTCGAACATGTCCTCGCGCCACTCGCCCTTGTAGAGACCGGCGACGGCGATCGAGCTGACCTGGTGAAAGCAGCCGGCCTCGATCGCGCCCGCCAGCTCGACCGCGTGGCGGGTGCCCTCGACGTTGGCCACCTCCTGCGCCTCGGCGCCGGCGGTGAGGTCGTAGATCGCGGCGAGGTGGAAGAAGTGGTCGACCTTGCCCCGCAGCTCGAGCAGATCCTCCTCGGAGACGCCGAGACTGGACTGGGCCAGATCGCCGGCGATCGGCACCACGCGTGCCCCATCGGGTCCGAAGGAGGTGCGCAGCTCCTCCAGCCGGCCGCGCGAGCCGGCCCGCACGAGGGCGTAGACCGTGCCCTCGCGCCGCAGCAGTCGCCGCACCAGGTTGCGGCCGATGAATCCCGTCGCTCCGGTGACGAAATAGTTCATCCGCTTGCAGCCTACCGTCCCCTTTCGACTCGACTGGTCGATTTACCCACGGATTTCGGGGGCAAATCGACCACTCGAAGCCAGGCAGCAGGTTTCATAGACTGCAAAGCAGATGGCAGAGACGGCGACGGTGCAGATCGCGATGCCCGAAATGGGCGAGTCGGTCACCGAGGGGATCGTGCTGGAGTGGCACGTCGCCGAGGGGGATTTCGTCAGCGAGGGCGACACCGTGGTCGAGGTGTCGACCGACAAGGTCGATGCTGAGGTGCCGGCGCCGATGGACGGGGTGATTACCAAGCTGCTGGTCTCCGTGGACGACGAGGTGCCGGTTGGAGCGCCACTGGCTGAGATGGAGCCCGGCGAAGGGGCGGCCGAGGGTTCCAATGGATCGGCTGCGGGTCCTGTCGCGGCAGGGGACCCCCCATCCCCTGCGGTCGCTAAAGCGTCCTCGGGGACGGGTCCCCCTACCGCGCCACCCGCAGGCGGAACCACTGGAACTGCCGCCAACGGTGGGAGCGAAGTCCGGGCGACGCCGGTGGCTCGTCGCGTCGCGGAAGAGAACGGCGTGGATCTCAGGTCCGTTAGCGGGTCGGGACCTGGGGCGAAGGTGACCAAGGACGATGTGCTCGCTGCGGGGAACGGAGCTGGTGCTCTTGCTGCCGGTGAGGAGAAGCAGCTCAGGGGGCCGGCGGCGATGTTGGCTCAGGCGATGGATGAGAGCCGGGAGGTGCCCACGGCAACTTCGTTCAGGACGGTTGCGGTGGATACATTGGACGCCAAGCGGAAGGCGCTCAACTCGCTCTTGAAGGAGCGGGGGATGAAGGTGTCGTTCACGCATCTGGTGGCGTGGGCGATCGTGCAGGCGGCGAAGGAGCATCCGGTGATGACGCGGGTGTTCGAGCGGCGGGACGGCAAGGCGTTCGCGCTGGAGAACGGGCCGGTCAACCTCGGAATCGCCGTCGACGTCGAGCGCAAGGACGGCTCGCACAGCCTCATGGTGCCCGCGATCAAGGGCTCGCAGGCCCTCGACTTCGCCGCCTTCCACAGCTACTACGAGGACCTGATCAACAAGACGCGGGAGAACAAGCTCACCGCCGACGACTTCCAGGGCACCAACATCTCGCTCACCAACCCGGGTGGGATCGGCACCGTCGCCTCCGTCCCCCGCCTGATGAGCGGCCAAAGCGCGATCATCGCCACCGGCTCGATCGCCTACCCGCCCGAGTGGGCCCACGCCACGCCCGAGCGCCTGCGCCAGCTCGGCGTCTCCAAGGTGATGACGCTGACCTCGACCTACGACCACCGCGTCATCCAGGGCGCCGAGTCGGGCGCCTTCCTGCGCAGCATCGAGCTGCTGCTGCAGGGCGAGAGCGAGTTCTATGAGGGCGTCGCCGCTGAGCTCGGCCTCGACCCGACCCCGATCTCCGCCGCCCACCCCGCCTCGGCCTCGGCGCCGCCACTCGGCGCCCCGGCCGCGAAGAGCGGCGCCGGCGTCACCGCTGCCGAGCCCGACGAGGACCTGCTGCAGGCGGTGCAGGCGGCCACCTCACTGCTCAAGAACTACCGCACCCACGGTCACCTCGCCGCCCGCCTCGACCCGCTCGGCCGCGAGCCCGAGAGCGACCCCGCCCTGAAGCCGGAGAACCTCAACCTGACCCCCGAGCTGATGGGCCGCGTGCCGGCCTCGATCCTGCGCATCGGCGTTCCCGGCGAGACCCTGCTCGAGGCGCTGCCGCGCATGCGCGAGGCCTACTGCGGCACGATCGCCTACCAGTTCGAGCACCTCTCCTCGCATCAGCAGCGCACCTGGCTGCGCGAGATGGTCGAGACCGGCGCCCACCGCGCGCCGCTCGCGACCGAGGAGAAACAGCGCCTGTTGATGCGCCTGATCGACGTCTTCCAGTTCGAGCGCTTCATCGAGAAGGCCTACCTGGGCCAGAAGATCTTCACGATCGAGGGGCTCGACGTGGTCGTGCCGATGCTCGACGAGCTCGTCACCCTCGCCCACCGCTCGGGCGCCGAGGAGGTCGTCTTCGGCATGGCCCACCGCGGCCGGCTCAGCGTCCTCGCCCACAACCTCGGCCGCTCGGTCGAGTCGATCCTGGCCGAGTTCGAGGGCTCCAAGCGGATCGACCAGGTCAAGGCCGTGGCCGGCATCCCCCACGGCGGCACCGGCGACGTCAAGTACCACTACGGCCACCAGGGGGTGTACGAGACGCACGAGGGCGAGAAGATTGCCGTCCGCCTCTACCCCAACCCGAGCCACCTGGAGTTCGTCAACCCGGTGGTCGAGGGCGCCACCCGCTTCGTCCAATCCGATTTCGAGGGCGCCAGGATCGAGCACAGGCCAACGGCCGCGGTGCCCGTCTTGCTGCACGGCGACGCCGCCTTCCCAGGCCAGGGCGTGGTCGCCGAGACGCTCAACCTGCAGTCGCTGAAGGGCTACGCCACCGGCGGCACGATCCACCTCATCCAGAACAACCAGGTGGGCTTCACAACCGACCCCGAGGACGCCCGCTCGACCCCCTACGCAGCCGACATGGCGAAGGGCTTCAACGTGCCGATCGTCCACGTCAACGCCGACGACGTCGAAGCCTGCTCGGCGGCGATCCGCCTGGCGATGGCCTACCGCGAGCGCTGGGGCCGCGACATCGTCATCGACGTGATCGGCTACCGGCGCTACGGCCACAACGAGACCGACGAGCCCGCCTACACCCAGCCACAGATCGCCGCCAAGATCAAGGCCCACCCGCCGGTGTCGGAGATCTACGCCGGGAAGCTGGTCGACGAGGGCGTGCTCAGCAGCGAGGAGGTGGAGGCTGCCGCCAAGCAACGCCACGACGAGATGTCGACTGAGCTGAAAGCGCTGCGTCACAGGATGGAGCTGGGCGAATACGAGGATCCGACGGCGACCACCGGCACCACCGGCGAGCTCGATCGCAGCGCCAGCCCGCCGGTCGAAACCGCGGTGTCGGTGGAGAGGCTGCGCTCCCTGAACGAGGCGCTGATCGAGGTGCCGGAGAGCTTCACGATCCACCGCAAGCTGCGCAAACCGCTCTCCAAGCGGCTCGAGACGATCGAGCAGGGCGGGATCGAATTCGGTCACGCCGAGGCGCTCGCCTTCGCCTCGCTGCTGACCGAAGGCGTCCACATCCGCCTCACCGGCCAGGACACCGAGCGCGGCACCTTCTCCCATCGCCACCTCGTCCTGCACGACGAGAAGACCGGCCTCGAGTACTGCCCGATGCAGAATCTGAGCGACGCCAGCGCCCCCTTCGAGCTCTACAACAGCCCGCTCTCGGAGGCCGCCTGCCTCGGCTTCGAGTACGGCTACTCGGCGGCGATGCCGGGCGCGCTGGTCCTCTGGGAGGCCCAGTACGGCGACTTCGCCAACGCCGGCCAGGTGATCATCGACAGCTTCATCGTCTCCGGCGAGGCCAAGTGGGGGCAGACCAGCCGCCTCACGCTGTTGCTGCCACACGGCTACGAGGGCTCCGGCCCCGAGCACTCCAGCGCCCGCATCGAGCGCTTCCTCGCGCTCGCCGCGGAGGGCAACATCCGCATCGCCAACCCGACCACCGCGGCCCAGTACTTCCACCTGCTGCGCCGCCAGGCGCTGATTCGCAAGCCGCGGCCGCTGGTCGTCTTCACCCCAAAGGGCCTGCTGCGCCTCGACCGCGCCGCCGCCACGCCGGAGGAGCTGACCGACGGCCACTTCCACTTCATCCTCGACGACCCCAAGGCGGCCGAGCGGCGCGAGCAGGTCGAGCGCCTGGTGCTCTGCACCGGCAAGGTCTACTTCGACCTCGACGGCTCGCCGCGGCGGGGGGATGCCGAGAAGGTCGCGATCGCCCGGGTCGAGCTGCTCTACCCCTTCGCCTCCGAACAGCTGGAGAGCATCATCGCCGGCTACCCCAACCTGAAGGAGCTGGTCTGGGTCCAGGAGGAGCCGCGCAACATGGGCTGCTGGAAGGTGATGTCCCGCCGCCTCCCCGACCTGCTCCCCGAGGGCGCCGAGCTCGGCTACATCGGCCGCCCGATCCGGGCCAGCCCGGGCGAGGGATACTCGGCGGCTCACGCACGAGAGCAGGAGCGAATCGTGCTCACGGCGCTGACGCCGGGCGCGTAGGTCGATTAGTCACTTATAAGTTAGTAACCCATAAGTTACTAACTCACGATATAGTTAAAGCGTGACAACTATCCCGGTCGACCGCAAGCAAGAGCTGGCTCGATTGCGAGAGGCGATCCGCCACCCTCCCCAGTTGGTGGTGCTGCGCGGGCGGCGACGCGTGGGGAAGAGCTTCCTGTTGGTAAACGCGCTCCGGGGAGCGCGTGGGGTCTTCTTCCAAGCCGATGAGCAGACGGAGCGAGCGCACCTCGACCTCCTCGCCGAGGAGGTCGCTCGTCTGCTCGGCCCTCGGCTGCCGCTTCACTTCGCCGCTTGGGAGGACGCGCTGACAACGCTTGCGGAGCTGGCTAAAGAAAGGCCACTAACGGTGGTTCTCGATGAGTTCCAGTGGATGAAGGCGGCCCAGCCAGCGCTGGATTCGATCGTCCAACGGCACTGGGACCGTTGGCAGCGGGAGGCTACGCCGCTGACGCTCGTGCTCAGTGGCAGCGCCCTGCGCCTGATGGAGCAATTGCTGGAGCCAGGCGCGCCGCTCTATGGCCGTGCCGACTACCGGCCGCTGCTTCCTCCGCTTGACTTCCGCGACGCCTCGCTCTTCGCGACGAAGCGACTCAGCGCCGAGCAGAAGCTGCGGCGCTTCGCCGTTCTCGGCGGCACGCCGCAATACCAGGTCTGGGCGGGACCGGGTGAGCTCATGGACCTGGTCGCCACGCGCATCCTCAGCAAGGGCGAGTCGCTCTACGAG
Source organism: uncultured Conexibacteraceae bacterium (assembly GCA_964591825.1). Lineage (GTDB taxonomy): Bacteria > Actinomycetota > Thermoleophilia > Solirubrobacterales > 70-9 > VRUE01. The sequence goes on along the minus strand of CAZQET010000139.1, from coordinate 10,096 downwards.
GAGCCCCTGCACCTGCTCCGGGAGGAGCAGGAGATCCGTGATCCCGCCACCTACTTCGCCGTCGTACGAGTGATCGCCGCGGGCTGCACCCGGGTGAACGAGATTTCGAACGCCGCGCATGTGTCGACGCCGAGCCTGGCCAAAATGCTCGCCCGTCTGGAGGCGCTCGGCTATATCGAGGCCCGTGCCCCGATCGGGCCCAAGGGCACCGAGGCGAGGCGGACCAGCTATCGGCTCGCCGATCCGTTCTTCCGCTTCTGGTTCCGTTTTGTCTTTCCCAACCGCAGCCTGCTCGAGCGAGGTCGCGTGAAAGAGGTTCTGAGCATCGTCGAGCGCGACCTCGACGTGTTCATGGGCCCAGCGTTCGAGGACTGCTGCCGTGAATGGGTTGGGCGGTACGCGGGCAACGTCCTGCCGGTGTCCCAGCAGCTCGGCAGCTGGTGGTCCCGGGACGGGCAGACCGAGATTGACATCGTCGGCGCTTCCCGCGGCCGCTACGACCTGCTTGCCTCCTGTAAGTGGGATCGGCGGGCGCCACTCGGCGTCCTCGGACAGCTTCTCCACCAACGCGACAACCTCGGTCGCGCGGGATCGGCACAGCTCGCGATCTTCGCCCGCGGCTTCATGCCGGAGTTGCGGCGCGAAGCGAAAGCGGAGGGGGTCGAGCTGATCGACCCCAAAGGCCTCTTCGCCTGACTGGCTATCGTCAATGGCTATGAGCTCGCTCCCAAAGCCGACGCCCGGGCCGATGTTCAGGTGGGTCAAGTGGATCTCCTACGTGGAGCTGGGGATCTTCAGCCTGCTGATCCTGTTCTGGCTCCTGCCGGGGTTCGAAGGGGAGACGATGGTCTTCGGCTGGGCGCACGGATTGGGGTTCGTGGCGCTCTGCATCGTGATCTGGATCGCCTGCGGCAAGCGGCAGGCGCCCTACACGCTGCTGGCGGCGACGCTGACGCCGGTCGGTCCGGTCGGCAGCGTGATCGGCATCGAGCTGATCGAGCGGAGGGGTCTGTGGGTTGCGGAATCCCCGCAAAGAGTCGCGGAATCCCCGTAGACCCGCTCAAGAAGCCTTGACCCGCGCGCCCAGACGCGGTATAGGTAACCGTTGACTGTTCCTCTGAGCAGTCCCGTTTAGGGGAACGGCCGCGTCGGCATCCCTCCCTGGCTACCGACGCGCAGGTGCAGTGAGGGTCGCGCGGACCCCCCTGCCTCCCGCGGCCCCGCTGCGCCGCCCTGCCAGGGCTTACCTCAGATTCCGCAGAACGGTCTGAAGAATTCCGCCGTTCTGGAAGTAGGCGACCTCGTTGGGCGTGTCCAGCCGCACCGTCGCCTCGAGCTCGATCGGATCGGCGCCCTCGCGGCGTGCCGTCACCGCAACCGCCTTCGCCTCGCCGTTCTCGAGGTCACCGAAGTCGAAGATCTCCTCACCGCTGAGCCCGAGCGACTCGACGCTCTCGCCCGCCGGGAGCTGCAGGGGCAGGACGCCCATGCCGATCAGGTTCGAGCGGTGGATGCGCTCGAAGCTCTCGGCGATCACGGCCCGAACGCCGAGCAGCTTGGTCCCCTTGGCCGCCCAGTCGCGCGAGGAGCCCGAGCCGTACTCCTTGCCGGCGAGCACGACCAGCGGCACGCCTTCGTCCGCGTAGGCCATTGCCGCGTCGTAGATCGTCACCTCCTCGCCGCCGGGGAAGTGGCGCGTCCAGCCGCCGCTGCGCTCGACCAGCAGGTTGCGCAGGCGGATGTTGGCGAAGGTGCCGCGGATCATCACCTCGTGGTTGCCGCGGCGCGAGCCGTAGGAATTGAAATCGCGCGGCTCGACCCCCTGCTCAATCAGCCAGGCGCCGGCCGGGCCGTCGCGCTTGATCGCCCCAGCCGGCGAGATGTGGTCGGTGGTGATCGAGTCGCCCAGCAGGGCGAGCACCCGGGCGCCGGCGATCGGCTCGACGCCGGGGGCCTCGGCCGGCATGCCCTCGAAGAAGGAGGGCCGGCGCACGTAGGTGGATTCGGGCCAGTCGTAGCGGTCGCCCTCGGGCACCTCGACCGCGCGCCAGTTCTCATCGCCGGTCATCACCTCGCCGTAGTTGCGGGTGAACATCTCCGAGGCGATCGAGCGGCCGACCAGCTCCTTGACCTCGGCCGGGTCGGGCCAGATGTCGTGCAGGTAGACCGGCTCGCCGTCGTCGCCCTCCCCCAGCGGCTCTGTGGTCAGGTCGAGGTCCATGCGGCCGGCGAGGGCGTAGGCGACGACCAGCGGCGGGCTGGCCAGGTAGTTGGCCTTGACGTCCTGGTTGATCCGGCCCTCGAAATTGCGATTGCCGGAGAGCACCGCGCAGACCGCGAGGTCCTTCTCCTCGACCGCGGCCGAGATCTCCGGCGGCAGCGGCCCCGAGTTGCCGATGCAGGTGGTGCAGCCGTAGCCGACCAGGTTGAACTGCAGCTCGTCCAGGTACCTCGTCAGACCCGCCTTCTCCAGGTACTCGGTGACCACGGTCGAGCCGGGCGCCAGCGAGGTCTTGACCCAGGGCTTGCGGGCGAGGCCGCGCTGCACCGCGTTGCGGGCGAGCAGGCCGGCGCCGATCATCACGCTCGGGTTGGAGGTGTTGGTGCAGCTGGTGATCGCCGCGATCACGACGCGGCCGTGGTCGAGCTCGATCGCGGTGCCGTCCTCCAGGATCACCTCGACGGCGTCCTCGCTGCCGCGCGCGACCGTCGCCAGGGCACCCCCGCCGCGCACCGCCGGCCGCGGCCTGCCGCGCTCGTCGTCGTGGTCCTCAGCCGGCGGGTCGGAGGCCGGGAAGGACTCCTCACCCGCCTCGTCGATGCCGTTGCCGAGCTGCGCGCCGGCCTCCGGGTCGAACTCCTCCATCGCCTCGAGGAAGGCCTCCTTGGCCTCCTCGAGCGGGATCCGGTCCTGGGGCCGCTTCGGCCCGGCGATGCTGGGCGCGACGTCGCCGAGGTCGAGCTCGAGCAGGTCGGAGAAGACCGGGTCGGGCGAGCCGGGCTCGAAGAACATGCCCTGCTCGCGAGCGTAGGCGTCGACCAGCTCCAGGGTCTCGGTCGGCCGGCCGGTCAGCTCCAGGTAGCGCAGCGTCTCGGCATCGACCGGGAAGATCGCGCAGGTCGAGCCGAACTCCGGCGACATGTTGCCGATCGTCGCCCGGTCGGCGAGGCCGAGCGTTGCCAGCCCGGCCCCGTAGAACTCGACGAACTTGGAGACGACGCCGCGCTCGCGCAGCATCTCGGTCACGGTGAGCACCAGGTCGGTGGCAGTGGCGCCCTCGGGCAGCTCGCCGCCGAGCTTGAAGCCGACCACCTGGGGCAGCAGCATCGAGATCGGCTGGCCGAGCATCGCCGCCTCGGCCTCGATCCCGCCCACGCCCCAGCCGAGCACGCCGAGGCCGTTGACCATCGTCGTGTGCGAGTCGGTGCCGACCAACGTGTCCGGATAGGCCTGTAGGGCGCCGCCGTTCTCGCGGCTGTAGACGACCTGGGAGATGTACTCGAGGTTGACCTGGTGGCAGATCCCGGTCGCCGGTGGCACGACGCTGAAGTTGTCGAAGGCCTCGCGGCCCCACTTGAGGAACGAGTAGCGCTCGCGGTTGCGCTCGAACTCGCGCTCGGCGTTGACGGCGAAGGCACGCTCGCTGCCGAAGGCGTCGACCTGGACCGAGTGGTCGATCACCAGGTCGACGTCGACCAGCGGATTGATCGCCTCCGGGTCCCCCCCGATCTCCGCCATCGCGTCGCGCATCGCCGCCAGGTCGACGACCGCGGGCACGCCGGTGAAGTCCTGCATCAGCACGCGGGCGGGCTGGAAGGGGATCTCGACGCTGGGCTGGGCCGCGGCGTCCCAGCCGGCGATCGCCTCGATCGCATCGGCGGTGACGCCGACCCCGTCCTCGAGCCGCAACACGTTCTCGAGCAGCACCTTGATCGAGTAGGGCAGGCGGGCGACGTCGAAGCGCTCGGCGAGGGCATCGAGCCGGAAGATCTCGTAGGAGCGCCCCCCCACCTCCAGGAAGGACCGCGCGTTGAAGGAGTCCAAAACGCTCATCATCTCCATCCTACGGGTGCAACGTTTTCTCCACCTCATGGGTGGAGAACGCGTTTCACCTCGTCAGGCCGTGGCTGGTGCAACGCGCTTGCCCCCTGCTTGGGGGACAAAGCGTTTCACCCGGCGGTGCCGTCACCCGGGGGGTGTTAGCGCTTGTCGTGCTGGCCTTCGGCGACAGCCGTGGCGGCTTTCTGGCCGGAGTCGCCTGAGGCGATCTTCACGGAGATGCCAGGGGCCGCCAGCGCGAAATGGGCCAGGAAGCGCTGCTGGATCGGAGCAACCGTGATCTCGGGCTTGTTCCGCTCAATGGCTTTGACGACCGCGTCGGCGACCTGCTTGGGGGAGCCGGTGCCGAGGCCGGGGATCGGCTTGGCGCCCGAATCGGCGTACATGCCGGCTTCGCGGATCGTGCCAGGGGAGACGAGGGAGACGCCGATGCCGAGGCGGTCGAGGTCGGCGCGCAGGCCAAGGGCGAAGCCGCGCAGGCCGAACTTGGTCGCGTTGTAAACGGAGGAGAGCGGCGTCGCCGACTTGCCCGAGAGCGAGGAGATGAAGACCATGTGACCGCTGCCGCGCTCGAGCATCTGCGGCTCCAAGCCCTGGGCGAGCAGCATCGGCGCCTCGAGGTTGACCCGCAGGGCGCGCATCAGCTGCTCGCCACTCATGTTCTGCAGGCGACCGCTGCCGGGCAGGCCGGCGTTGGCGACGAGGACGTCGACGTCGCCCACCTCGCCCGCCAGCTTCTCCGCCGCTCCCTCTTCGCCCAGATCTGCAACCAGGATGCGGTGGCCCTCGCCGGGCAGTTCCGCCGCCAGGGCCTCAAGCGCCTCCTGCTTGCGCCCGCTCAGCACGAGCTTGGCTCCACGCGCGGCGATCGCCGCGGCGATCGCGCGACCGAGTCCGCCGGTGGCGCCGGTGAGCAGGACCGTCCTCCCCGCAAGTTCCATCGCAGCGCGCAAGCTACCACCGATTGCGTCGAATCCCTTTGTTGTGATCGCGTTTCCCCCGCTTCCAGGCACCGGAAGGCGCGATCCAAAGCCGGAGGTTGCAGGGAAAATGACGAGATCCCAGAAAATATTTGTGTTTCATGAGCAAACGACCGGCGGATCGTGTACAGTGCCGCCGTTCCGAATAACCGAAACGCCGAATCCCGCGTGCTGGAGGCGCTGCGGGAGCGGGGGAACCACGTTTTCGGGGCTAACTCGCCCAATCAGGGCGGGGGCGCAGGCTCCTTTCGCGCCAGCCCGACAGCTAACCCCGTAGGCCGACGAAGGAGATCGGTTTGCGCAACAACAGGCATAGGTTCAAGCTCGGTATTGGCATCGGGGCGGTGCTGGCGGTGCTGGCTCTGACCCCAGGCACGGCGGTGGCCGGTTGCAGCGGAGGAGGACTCTCCCCCGCTGAAACGGACGTCTGCACGCCGACCGCGAAAGCGCGGCTGCTCTCCGACGGGGAGCTGATCCCGCCCAAATCCGCCCCGGCCCGCGTCAAGCAGGTGATCTGGGCGGCCGACCGCATCCGCACCAAGCCCTACATCTGGGGCGGCGGCCACGCCCGCTGGTGGGATCGCGGCTACGACTGCTCGGGCTCGGTCAGCTACGCGCTGCACGGCGGCAAATTCCTCGAAAGCCCGCTCCCATCGGGCCCGATGGAGAGCTGGGGACTGGAAGGGGAAGGTCGCTGGATCACCGTCTATGCCAACGCCGGCCACGCCTACGCGGTGATCGCCGGCTATCGCTGGGACACCGCCGGTGACTCCAGCGGCACCGGACCCCGCTGGCACGAAGAACTCCTCGGCAACGAAGGTTTCATCGCCCGCCACCCCGCGGGCTACTGAGCCACGCCTGGGTCGTACTCCGCTCCGGCCAACCAGCCGGCGTGGATTTGTCCTTGCGTTCCTCGACCGCTCGGATAACTTCTTCGTGTAGCCGCTACACCTGACATCCGCTTGGTTGGGCTCTCCAAGCGCTACGGAGAGGTGATTGCGGTTGCGGGAATTGACCTCGAGATCGAGCCGGGTGAGTTCTTCACGATGCTCGGGCCGTCGGGCTCGGGCAAGACGACGACGCTGCGGATGATCGCCGGCTTCGAGGAGCCAAGCGGGGGGACGGTCGAGCTGGCCGGCGAGAACGTGAGCGGGATCCCGCCCTACGATCGCGCCGTCAACACGGTCTTCCAGGACTACGCCCTCTTCCCCCACATGAGCGTCGGCGAGAACGTCGCCTACGGGCTGAGGATCGCCGGCGTCGGCAGGGCCGAGCGGACCAAGCGCCGCGACGAGGCACTGGAGATGGTGCGCCTCCCCGGCTACGGCGACCGCCGCCCCGGTGAGCTCTCCGGCGGCCAGCGCCAACGCGTCGCCCTGGCGCGGGCAATCGTCAACCGACCGCGGGTGCTGCTCCTCGACGAGCCGCTCGGAGCGCTCGACCTGAAGCTGCGCGAGCAGATGCAGGTCGAGCTCAAGTCGATCCAGGGCGAGGTGGGAATCACCTTCGTCTACGTCACCCACGACCAGGACGAGGCGCTGACGATGAGCGACCGCATCGCGGTCTTCAACGATGGCCGGATCGAGCAGGTGAGCCCGCCCGTGGAGCTCTACGAGCAGCCGGCGACCGAGTTCGTCGCCGGCTTCGTCGGCGTCTCCAACCTGCTCGAGCGCGACGGGACCCGCTTCACGATCCGGCCCGAGAAGGTGCAGCTGGTCGACCCCAGCACGCAGCCGAACGGCCTGCGGACCGAGCGCGGGCGCGTCGCCGACGTCTCCTACGCCGGCATGGTCACGCGCTACACGGTCGCCCTCGACGCGGGCGGCGAGCTGCAGATCGTCAAGCAGAACGTGGAGGGCACCTCGGTCGAGGACTGGCGTGCCGAGCAGGGTAGGGAGGTAACGGTGGGCTGGCGACCGGAGCACACGGTCGCCGTCCGGGGCAGTTCGACTACAGAGGAGGAATCACCGTGAGAACGCAGCATGCAAACCCCGCGCGAACGGCGTGGCTGATCGTCGGAGGCCTGCTGGCAGCGATGCTCCTGTTTGCCGGCTGCGGCTCGAGCAGCAACAGCGGCGGCGGAGAAGAACTGAAAAAGGTAGGTAAGGGAGAGGGCGAACTGAACCTGATCTCCTGGGCCGGCTACGTCGAAAAAGAATGGGTCAAGCCGTTCGAAGAAAAGACCGGCTGCAAGGTCCACGACAAGGTCGCCGGCACCTCCGACGAAATGGTGCAGCTGATGCGCACCGGCGAATACGACGGGGTCTCGGCCTCCGGCAATGCGACAGCCCGCCTGGTCGAAGGCGGCAACGTCGCCCCGGTCAACGTCAGCCTCGTCCCCAATTACAAGACGGTCTTCGCCGACCTCAAGAATCAGCCCTACAACACCTTCAAAGGCGTCCACTACGGGATCCCGCACGGGCGGGGCGCCAACCTGCTGATGTGGAATCCCAATGAAGTCAAGCCCGCGCCGAGGTCCTGGAGCATCATCCTCGACCCGAAGGAAGCGGCCAAGTACAAGGGCAAGATCAGCGCCTACGACGATCCGATCTACATCGCCGACGCCGCCGTCTACCTGAAGGCGCACGAACCCAAGCTAGGGATCGAAAACCCCTACGAGCTGAACGAAGAGCAATTCGAAGCGGCGGTCAACCTGCTCAAGGAACAGCGACCCTACGTCGGCGAATACTGGTCCGATGCGACCAAGCAGATCCAGGCCTTCGGCAGCGGCGACAGCGTCGTCGGCACCACCTGGCAGTACCAGTACTTCACGCTGAAGGACGAAGGCAAGTCGGTGGCGTCGAGCCCCGCCAGTCAGGGCTTCCTGCCCGAAGAGGGGGCAACCGGCTGGTCGGACACCTGGATGATCAGCAACGAAGCCCAGCATCCCAACTGCATGTACATGTGGATGAACTGGATCATCGAACCGAAAGTCAATGCCGAAGTGGCGGAATTCTTCGGTGAGGCGCCGGCGCAGAGCCTCGCCTGTGAACACACCGCCGACCCGAACTTCTGCCAGAAGTACCACGCTGAAGAACCGGCGTTCTGGAAGCGGGTCTACTACTGGCAGACACCGCTCGAAGACTGCGGCAACGGGTCCAACGACTGCAAGAACTACAACGACTGGGTCCAGGCCTGGACGTCGATCAAGGGTTGACCAAGCGCCTCGCCAACCTGTTCCACGGGCGCCCCCACCTGCAGGTGGGGGCGCTCCTGGCGGGCCCGGTTGCCTGGCTCGTCGTCGGCTACCTGGGCTCGCTCGCGGTCCTGCTGATCGCCGCCTTTTGGACGGTCAACCCGGTCAGCGGCGAGCTGATCCACAGCCTCAGCTTCGAAAACTTCGAAACCCTCTTCAACGAACCGGTCTACCGCGACATCGTCGGGCGGACCGTGCTGATCGCGGCGTTGGTGACCGTCACCGACGCCGTGATCGCCTTCCCGATCGCCTTCTACATGGCCAAGCTGGCGAGCCGGCGCAGCCGCTCGATCCTCGTCGTCGCGGTGCTGATCCCGCTTTGGTCGAGCTACCTAGTCAAGGTGCTCTCCTGGCGCACGATGCTCTCCGCCGGCGGGGTGATCAACTGGGCGCTGGCGCCGCTCGGCCTGCACGGGCCCGGCTACGGCAACACGGCGGTCTGGCTGGTGATGAGCTACCTCTGGCTGCCCTACATGATTCTGCCGATCTTCGCCGGGCTGGAGCGCATTCCGGACTCGCTGATCAGCGCCTCTGAGGACCTCGGCGCCTCGCCCTTGACCACCTTCCGCCGGGTGATCCTGCCGCTCTCCTTCCCGGCGGTCGTCGCCGGCTCGATCTTCACCTTCGCCCTCACCCTCGGCGACTACATCACGCCGAAGCTGGTCTCCAACAACCAGTTCATCGGCAACGTCGTCTTCAACAACATCTCCAACAACCTGCCGCTCGCCTCCGCCCTGGCGCTGGTGCCGATCGTGGTCATGGTCGGCTACCTGCTGGTGGCGCGCAAGCTGGGGGCGTTCGAGCACGTCTGAGGCGACGATGAGGCTGACGCGCAGATCGACGATCCTGCTCCGCGCCGCGGTCGGCGTCGGCCTGGCTTTCATCTACATACCGCTGATCGTGCTGGCGATCTACGCCTTCAACTCGAGCAACGTGCTCGAGTGGCCGCCGCCGGGGCTGACGCTCGAATGGTTCCCGAAGGCGATCGAAGAAGAATTCGCCCGCGAAGCCTTCCTCACCTCGCTCAAGGCGGGGGCGGCGGCAACCGTGATCGCGCTCGTGCTCGGCACGCTCGCCTCGCTGGCGGTCGCCCGCCACCGCTTCTTCGGTCGCGAGACGATCTCCTTCCTCGTCATCCTGCCGATAGCGCTACCCGGCATCGTCACCGGCGTCGCCCTCTCCAACACCTTCACCCAGGTGCTCGGAGTGGAACTCAGCCTCTTCACCGTGATCGTCGGTCACGCCACCTTCTGCATCGTCGTCGTCTACAACAACGTCGTCGCTCGCCTGCGCCGCGTCTCGAGCTCCTTCGAGGAGGCCTCGGCCGACCTCGGCGCCCACACCTGGCAGACCTTCCGCTTCGTCACCCTGCCCAGCCTGCGCACCGCCCTCGCCGCCGGCGCCCTGCTCGCCTTCGGCCTCTCCTTCGACGAGATCATCGTCACCACATTCACGATCGGCGCCGGCGAAGAAACCCTGCCGATCTGGATCTTCCGCAACCTCTTCCGTCCCAACCAGCTCCCCATAGTCAACGCCGTCGCCGTCATAGTCGTGCTGATCTCGATCGTCCCCGTCTACCTCGCGCACCGCCTGACGCGCGAGGAAGGCGGCGCGGCTACCGCACGGGGCGGGCGAAGAGAGCGGGTCGAGGGCGGCAGCGTCGAGACCGAGGCAACGGCGGTGCCGTGAGCGAAATCCAGAGCGGTCAGCCTCCGCCCACCCTCACCTCACCCTGCACGTATCGCTCAGCGTCGTCCCCAGCTCAGCGCCACCCTCAAAGGCAAAGGTGGTGCGCGCCAGGGGGAAGGGCGCCTGGCTAAAGCCCTTGGGGGCAGGGCAGCCGGCGGAGACGTAGGAGCG
>CAZQET010000138.1:0-9306 GCA_964591825.1 uncultured Conexibacteraceae bacterium | reverse complement strand
CGCCTGGCGCTTCGCCAATGGCGAGTATCCGGTGCGCGAGATCACGATGGCCAAGCTCTACGCCTCGCGGATCGCCTGCGAGGTCGCCGACGACGCCGTCCAGATCCTCGGCGGCTACGGCTACATGAAGGAGTACGAGATTGAGCGCGCCTTCCGCGACGTCCGCCTCAACCGGATCGGCGCCGGCACCGACGAGGTGATGCTCGACGTGATCGGCCGCAGCTACGGGCTGTAGGCCGGCGGCATAGCCAACCAACTATCAGGCACGAGAGATGAGCACTGTGACGATGGTGCCGAGAATGGCGACCATGGTCGAGCCCCATAGCTGGAACAGCAAGACTCGCATCCCGCGAAGGTCAGCCCGGATCTCTCGAATGTCCCGGTCGACCCGCTCAAAGCCGGCATCCATCCGGGTTGAGAGATCGTCCAGTCGCTCGTCGGTCCACATCGTCCGCTCCATGTCGGCGACGCTACCAGACCTCGCCGCAGACAATACCTCGCAACTGTAACAAAAGTGGAAATTGTCAGAGACAGCGGTCAGCGGGCCACCCTGCCCCCATTCAGCGAGGAGCACGAGGAGCTGCGCGAGACGGTCAGCCGCTTCGTCTCCAAAGAGATCGCGCCGAACGTCGCCGAGTGGGAGGAGGCGCGTGAATTCCCGCGCGATCTCTACCGGCGCTGCGCCGAGCTCGGCTTTCTAGGGCTGAAGTTCCCCGAGGAGTACGGCGGCCAGGGCGGCACTCACCTGCACGACGCGATCTGGGTCGAGGAGCTGGCGAGATCCGGCGGCTCGGGCGGGGTCGCCGCCGGCCTCAACGCCCACACCTCGATCGCGATGCCGCCGATCTTCAACTTCGGCACCGAGGAGCAGAAGCAACGCTGGCTGGCGCCGGGGATCGCCGGCGAGAAGATCGGCGCGCTGGGCATCACCGAGCCGGGTGCCGGCTCCGACGTAGCCGGCATCTCGACGACCGCCCGCCGGGTCGAGGGCGGCTACGTCGTCAACGGCGCCAAGACCTTCATCACCAACGGCGTCCGAGCCGACTTCCTCGTCTGCGCCTGCAAGACGACCCAGGAGGGCGGCCACCACGGCATCTCCTTCCTGGTGCTCGAGCGCGAGATGCCCGGCTACGAGGTCGCGCAGAAGCTGGAGAAGATGGGCTGGCACTCCTCCGACACCGGCGAGCTGTCCTTCACCGACGTCGAGGTGCCCGAGGAGAACCTGCTCGGCGAGGAGAACCAGGGCTTCAAACTGATCATGGCCAACTTCGCCTGGGAGCGGCTGCTGATGGCGATCGGCGCCGTCGGCGCGATGCAGCGCCTGATCCAGGTCACCGTCGACTACGCCCTCGAGCGCGAAGCCTTCGGTCGCCCGATCGGCAAGTTCCAGGCGATCCGCCACCACGTCGCCGAGATGGCGACCAAGGCCGAGGCATCGCGCGCCCTCACCTACAACGCCCTGCGCCTCTTCCACGAGGGCCATGGCTGCATCAAAGAGGTGTCCATGGCCAAGCTGATCACCCAGCGAGCCGTCCTGGAGATCGCCGACCAATCCCTCCAGATCCACGGCGGCTATGGCTACATGCGCGAGTACGCCATCGAGAGAGCCGTCCGCGACGCCCGCCTGGGTCCAATCGGCGGCGGCACCGACGAGGTGATGAAGGAGATCCTCGGCAAGCTGATGGGGCTGTAAGCCGGGCCTCGGTCTATGCTCGGGACTTGAGCGGCGAGGGGATCACGGTGCGGCGCGGCGAGCTCGCCGATGTGCGAGCCGTGCTTGATCTTTGGGCCGATGCGCGGAGCGGCCACGCGAGCAGGGTCGACCGGGTCGAGGACGTTGAGCGGCTGGTCGAGGGATCGCCTGGAGCGCTCTTGGTCGCCGATCGCGACCGGGAGATCATCGGGGCGCTGATCGCCGGATGGGACGGATGGCGGGGGAACATGTACCGGCTGGCCGTGCACGAGGGCTGTCGGCGACAGGGGGTCGGTCTGGTGCTGGTGCGGGCGGGTGAGCAATATCTGCGCGATCGCGGAGCGCAGCGCGTTACGGCACTCGTTGCCTACGACGACGAGGCGGCCGGGGCTTTCTGGGACGCCGCGGGCTATCCGCAGGATCGGGAGATTGGAAGGCGAGTCCGCAACATCCAGCAGGCTGCGACGAGGCCTTAGAAGCAGGGGGAGCTGGCGGGAGAGCTTGTGCGAGCATGCGGACGATGAAGCAGCGGGTCAACTTGATCACGCTCGGGGTCGCCGATTTGCAGCGGGCGCGCCGCTTCTACGAAGCGCTTGGCTGGGCGACCAACGCCGGCCCAGAGGACGAGGTCGTCTTCTTCCAGGCGGGAGGGATGGTGGTCGCGCTCTGGGACCGCACCCGCCTCGCCGGGGACAGCTGCGTCGAGGACTCCGGGGGCTGGGGCGGCGTTACGCTGGCCGTCAACGTCGGCTCGCCCGCCGAGGTCGACACGATCACCGAGGAGGCGCGGGCGGCCGGTGCGCGGATCGGTCGCGAGCCGGCCGAGACGTTCTGGGGCGGCTACAGCTCGGTCTTCATCGACCCCGACGGGCATCCCTGGGAGGTAGCCCACAACCCGCACTGGACCGTCACCGAGGACGGAGGGGTCCGGCTCTCGAGCGGGCCCTGAGCTGTCACCGAGACCTCCACTGGCGCTCGACCCAGGCGACGATCAGCGGCCAGAAGCGGAGCAGGAGGAGAATCGCGATGACGGCGGCGATCACGATCCAGCCACCGCGGGAGGCTTCGCGGAAGAGGAGGTGGCGGCCAAGGGCGAGGGGCACATGCCGATGGTAGGCGGCCGGCCCGCCGGGCCGCGCTAGGTTTCGCCGGACCCGATCAACGCGGCAAAGGAGGCGTCAAATGCTGTCCTGGCTTGCCAAGAAGATGATCGCCCGCAGCATGGCGGGAGCGAGCAGGGGAGATCTCGGCCTGACTTTGCGGATGGACGCAGAGGACGTCCGCTTCACCTTCCCCGGCGACAGCTCCTGGGGCGGAGTGTGCAGAGGCAAGGCCGAGCTCGAGCCTTGGCTGCGGCGCTTCGCCGACGCCGGCCTTCAGATCCATCCCGACGAAGTGGTGCTCAAGGGCTTCCCCTGGAGCCAGACGATCTGCGTACGCGGCCGCGACCACCTCAATGCGCCCGACGGCAGGCGGGTCTACGAGAACCGCTACGTGATCTGGGGTCGCCTTTCCTGGGGCCTGCTGCGTGAGTACGAGGTCTACGAGGACACGCAGAAGTCGAAGGCACTCGACGAGTACCTCGCCTCGACCGGCGACGAGCTGGCACGACAGGCGATCGGTGGGGCGAGCTGAGGGGCCGAGCCTGCATCGGCGCCGCCGCCCTGGGCCTGCTCGCACTTCCCCCGTCGGTGGGCGCAGGCGTCCATACGCCGCCGCTCCGCCAGTTGCGTCCGCCGATCGTCCGTCATTCCATCCCCTTCCCGCCGAAGCGCAGGCGGCAGATGGCCGCCTACTCGGCACGTCACTACGGCGAACGCACCTGGCGATTGCGCCATCCACACGTGATCGTCGAGCACTGGTCGGAGAGCGGCACGGCCGCCTCCGTCTACAACGCCTTCGCGCCCGACGTGCCCGACCCGGAGCTGCACGAGCTGCCCAACGTCTGCGCCCACTACGTGGTCTCCAGCTCCGGGCGCATCTACCAGTTGGTCTCGCTGCGGATTCGCTGCCGGCACACGGTCGGCCTCAACTGGACCGCGATCGGGATCGAGCACACCGGGTACAGCGACGCCGAAGTGCTCTCGAATCGCCGTCAGATGCACGCCTCGCTGCGCCTCACCCACTACCTGCGCTGCCGCTTCCACATCGAGCTGCGCAACGTGATCGGCCACGCCGAGAGCCTCTCCTCCCCCTACCACCGTGAGCGCGTTCCCTCGCTGCGCCACCAGACCCACGGCGACTGGCGCCATCGCTCGATGCAGGTCTACCGCCGCCGGCTTCGCCGGCTGGGAAGCTGCCCATGATCTACCTGCTGCGCCATGGCGACGCGGAGTCCGGCGACGGGGACGACGCGGCCCGCCAACTGACGGCAAAGGGGGAACGACAGGCGACGGCGGCCGGCCACGCACTCGCTGCCCTTGGCGCCGACCTCGACGCCTGTCTGACCAGCCCCAAGGTGCGCGCCGCCGACACCGCCCGGCTCGCCTGCGAGGCGCTCCGCCTCGAGCCCGAGATCGTCACCGAGCTGCGCGGCGGCCCCTTCGACTCGCTCGCCCTCACGGCCGGCCGCGGCAATGCGCTCCTCGTCGGCCACGAGCCCGATTTCTCCACCGAGGTCGCCCGCCTCACCGGCGCCAACGCGAAGCTGCGCAAGGGCGGCCTCGCCGTGGTCGACGGCAGCACCCTGGTCGCGCTGCTCAGACCCCGGGACCTTGCTGCGATCGCCGGCTCGCGTTGACATTCTCCCTCCGCTGCGCTTAGGGTTCTGCGCCATGGCAGAGGAAGTCCTGATCGCTGGCTCGCAGACTCGCGCAAAGATTCGGAACAGCGTCGGCGTGTGGGCGCTGTCGGCAGTAACCCTGAGCGTCTACAGCTGGTTCTGGTGGTACTACATCAACCGGGAGATGCGTGACCTCGGAAGGGCCCGAAACGTCTCGGGCCTTGGCGATAACCCCGGGCTCTCCTGCGCCGCTTGGATCTTTGGCGGGTGGCTGCTCTACGTACCGTTCGTGTGGACGATCGTCACCACCAGCACGCGGATCGGGCGGTCCCAGCGGCTCGTCTGCGACCAGCAGACCTTCAACGGGTGGATCGCTGGGCTCCTTTGGATCTTCACGCTGGGAATCGGTGGCGTGATCTACACCCAGTGGGAGCTGAACAAGGTCTGGCAAACACAGCCCGTCCTATCGCCCTCCGGTCTGGTGGGTGGAGATGCCGACCTCGCGCGCTTGGAGAAGCTGACATCGCTGAAGGACAGCGGCGCGATCTCCCAGGAGGAGTTCGAGGCGGAAAAGGCCAAGTTGATGCCGCAGGTCCAGGTGGCGCCGGAAGCCGAGCCGCCAGCGGATGGTCCCCCGCCCGCGGGCCCCGCAACCTGAGCAGTGGATTGAGCGAGAACCGGCTCGCCCGCGCTCACCGCAACCTGGTCGACAGCTCGCGCCGGTTCCTCGAGCTCGACCCGAACGCGACGCTCGAAGCTGAGTCGGGCTGGCTCCTCGGCGCCGGCGGCTCCTCGCACCCGGTCATCTCCAACGTCGCCTTCCGCCGTGAAGACGACGTCCCGGCGAAGGAGCTGATCGCTCGCGCCGGCGAGTTCTTCGCCGCGCTCGAGCGCCGCTTCACGATCTGGGTCAGGGCCGACCGCGCCGAGGACGACGATCTGGCCGAGGCTGCCCAGGCAGCGGGCTTCCAGGACGTCTACGGGATGCCCGAGATGCTGCTCGACGCGGAGCTGCCGGCCGAGCCGGTCCCCACGGGAGCCGAGCTGCGTAGGCTGGAGACGGAGGCGGACGCGGAGGACTTCTGGCGCGTCGCCAAGGCCGCCTACGCGACCAATGGCTTCCCGCCTGAGGTCTTCGGATACACCGACCACACCGGTCTCTTCGCCGACGACGTCGCCGCCTTTCTCGCCCGCGTCGACGGCGAGCCGGCGGCGATCGCGATGACCATCGTCAGCGAGGGCGTCGCGGGCATCTACTGGGTGGGCAGCGTCGAGGCCGCGCGCGGCAGGGGCCTTGGCCGCGCCGTGACGGTGGCCGCGACCCGCGCCGGTCGCGAGCTCGGCGGGGAGCTTGCCTCCCTGCAGGCTTCGCCGATGGGAAGGCCGATCTACGCCAGGCTCGGCTACGAGGCCGCCTTCGAGTACCGGCTCCTGCTCTCGCCCGGGCGCTGAGCCGCGCCAACCCGATCGCCCGACTGGCCAGTCAACCAGGCACTCGCCGTTCCCTATAGCCTCCCGAGCCGAATTTCGCGAACCAGAGGCATAAGGAGATAGCAGACGATGGGACTTCTCGATGGAAAAGCGGCGATCGTCACCGGATCGGCGCGCGGGATCGGGCGGGCAACCGCCGAGATGTTCGTCCGCGAGGGCGCCAGGGTCCTGATCAACGACCTCGACGCCGACGTCGCCGAGCAGGCGGCAGGAGAGATCGACGGCGACACCGGCGTCTTCGCCGGCGACCTGACCAAGCCTGAGGCCGCCGACCAGCTGGTCGCCGCCGGCGTCGACGCTTTCGGCGCCGTCGACATCGTCGTCAACAACGCCGGCTACACCTGGGACAGCGTCGCCCACAAGATGACCGACGAGCAGTTCCAAGCGATGATCGACATCCACACGATCGTCCCCTTCCGGGTCGCGCGAGCGCTGGCCCCGCACTGGCGCGAGGCGGCCAAGGCCGAGCGCAACGAAGGTAAGGAGGTCTTCCGCAAGATCGTCAACACCTCCTCGACCTCAGGGATGATGGGCAACGCCGGCCAGGTCAACTACTCGGCGGCGAAGATGGGCGTCGTCGGCCTGACCAAAACGCTGGCTAAGGAGTGGGGCCAGTTCAAGATCAACGTCAACGCGGTCGCCTTCGGCTTCGTCGAAACCCGCCTCACGGCGGCCAAGGAGCAGGGCGGCGAGATGACTGCGCCCGGCGGCGAGAAGATCGAGCTCGGCATCCCCGAGCAGATGCGAGCGATGGCCTCGGCGATCATCCCGCTCGGCCGTCCGGCAACGCCGGAGGAGGCCTCGGCGCCGGTGCTCTTCCTCTGCTCGCCCCTCGCCGACTACGTGCACGGCCAGGTGCTGAACGTCACCGGCGGCATGTTCGGGGGGATGTACACCTGAGCCCCAAGGCGACAAGTGGCAGGCGTCCGCCCCGCTACCTCGACGTGGCGGACCGGATCTGGCCTGCCACTCGTCGCTTCATGGGCCTGCACACGGCCCTTTACAAGGCAACCGGCGGGCGTCTGGGACACAGGATCCCGGGCGTCCCCGGCAAGATGCTGCTGCTCGACCACAAGGGCGCAAAGAGCGGCGCCGAGCGCACCTCCCCCCTGCTCTACTTCAGGGACGGAGAGAGCCTCGTCATCGTCGCCTCCAAGGGCGGCTTTCCCAAGCACCCGGCTTGGTACCACAACCTGAAGGCCAATCCCGACACGACGGTCCAGGTCGCCTCACACCGGATTCCTGTGCACGCGCGCACCGCGGGCCCGCAGGAGCGCGAGCGCCTCTGGCCGATGGCGGTCAAGTCCTACCACGGCTACGAGGACTACCAGGCTCGCAGCAAGGGGCGCGAAATCCCGCTGGTCATTCTCGAACCCCGCAACTGACCCGCAGGCGCAACGCATAATCCCCTATAGGGGGGAGAAACGTTTCACCCGGGCTAGGTTTTGGGACGGCGCTCCTCGGCCACGGGGTCTCCCGACTCGCTGGCGATCGCTTCCGGGGGCCAGGGGCCGGCCCAGTTGTCGCGGGCGCCGTCGAGGGTGATCGTCGTGCCGGAGAAGAAGTCGCCCGCGGGCGAGGCCAGGTAGGCGACCAGCCAGGCCATCTCCTCGGCGCGGCCGGCGCGGCCGAGTGGGATCGAGCGCTCGAGGTTGTCGACCACCACCTGCGGATACTTGGTCAGCAGCGTCTCGGTGGCGAACTGCCCGGCGGCGAGGGCACAGGTCTTGATCCCGAAGCGGGCCCACTCGATCGCGAGCGTGCGCATCATGTTCTCGACCGCGGCGCGGGCGGCGCCGGAGTGCACCATTCCCGGCATGCCGTTATGCGGGGAGAGGGTGACACTCAGCACCTTGCCGCCGCCCTGCGGGATGAACGCCTTCGTCGCGGCGGCATGGGTCATCAGCCAGGTCCCCTGCACGTTCAGCTCGATCACGGTGCGAAAGCCCTTCGGCGTGATCGACTCGGCCGGCGCGAGGAACTGACCGCCGGCGTTGTTGACGAGCACGTCGACCCGCTCGTGCTCGCCGAGCGCCCGCTCGAAGAGGCGCTCGACGGCCTCCTCATCGCGGATGTCCATCGTTTCGCGCTCGAAGCGGCCCGCCAATCCGGCCGCCAGCTCGGCGGTCCCGACCAGCGGCTCCTCGCGGCGCCCGCAGCCGATCACGGTCGCTCCGAGCCGGGCCAGCTCCAGCGCCGTCTCCCGCCCGAGGCCGCTGCCGGCGCCGGAGACGACGCAGACCTGACCGTCGAGCAGACCATCGCGGAAGATGCGCGAATGCGCGCTTTCAGCCATGAACACCGGTGTTCGTGCTTCGCTCGCTGCACGAAGAATCAGATATGCACGTTTGCTCGCTCCGCACTCCCGCGACAGCCTATAGCCGGCCGCTCACCGTAACCTCACGGCGATGAAGGTACGCGTGGAGCCAAAACCGCTGCACGAGCCGCTGACCGGCGGTACCCCCGGGGCCAGCGTCGCGGTCGAACCGCTGATCGCCGGAACGGTCACCTGGCCGCGGACGATGATGGAACGGCCGGGCGGCCGCCTGGAGATGCTGAAGCTGCTCGGCGCCCTGCTCAGCGGCAACCCGGCGGCGACCGTACCCTGCCCCGCCTTTCTGATCCGCCACCCGAGCGCCGGCGCGGTGCTCGTCGACACCGGCCTGCACCCCTCGATCGCCACCGACGGCAAGGAGAACTTCGGCGGCATCGGCACTCGCGTCGGCCACCCCGCCCTCACGGCCGGCCAAGACGTCCCCGCCCAGCTGCGCAGCAAGGGGCTCGACCCCGGCGAGATCCCGGTCGTCGTGATGACCCATATGCACATCGACCACACCTCGGCGATCTCCGAGTTCCCCCAATCGACTTTCGTCCTCAGCGAGGTCGAGTGGCACGCTGCCGCAACCGGCCCCAAACCGCTGCTCAACGGCTACCGGCGCGTCCACTTCGATTACGCCTTCGACTACCGCACCGTCGACTTCGACCGCGGCGGGATCGATTCCTACGCCACCTTTGGCCGTACCTTCGACCTCTTCGGCGACGGCTCGCTGCGACTCGCCTACACGCCCGGCCACAGCGCCGGCCACCTGTCGGTGATTGCCCGGCTGGCCCAGCGCGACTTCGTGATCGGCGGCGACGCCACTTACACCGCGGCCCAGCTCGACGGCAATGCGCCACTCGCCCCCCGCCCCTACGACGCGCACAACTACCGCCGCTCGCTGCAGGAGCTGAAGCTGTTCAAGCGCGAGTTCCCCGACGCGATCGTCACCCCCGGCCACGACGCCGAGTTCTACGCCGCGCTCAGCGAGCGCTACGAGTAAGAGCCGGTCTCATAACCTCCGCGCGCGTCAGCGGTTGAGCCCCTCATACATCTCCCGCACATGGCCGAAGACCTCTTCCG